>NZ_APIO01000024.1:0-26037 GCF_000408945.1 Pseudomonas sp. G5(2012) | reverse complement strand
CCTGTGACGCCCCGCATCACTGCTGCGCACGGCTCAATTAACGCGTCGTCAGTGGAACGCAGAGCGTCCCTGGCGGCATTCCCACGCAGAGCGTGGGAACGATCAAATCGAACAGCATTCCCCTGCACACCGTCCCCGCAGGAGCGGTGTACAGGTCACCCACCAGGGCCTACTTGGGTTGCGGCACCACGCGCAAATACGGTTTCAGGGTCTTGAAGCCATCCGGATACTTCTTCCTCGCATCCTCATCGGAAACCGACGTCGGAATGATCACGTCTTCGCCCGGACGCCAGTTCACAGGCGTGGCGACGGTGTGCTTGGCGTTCAGTTGCAGTGAGTCGAGCAGGCGCAGCACTTCGTCGAAATTACGCCCGGCGCTCATCGGGTAGATCAGCATCGCCTTGACCTTCTTGTCCGGGCCGATGATGAACACCGAACGCACCGTGGCGTTGTCCACGGCGGTGCGCTGGCCGCCGCTGGCATTGGGGTGAATCATGTCGTAGAGCTTGGCCACCACCAGGTTGTCGTCACCGATCATCGGATAGTTCACCGCATGGCCCTGGGTTTCCTCGATGTCGCCGACCCAGGCGCGGTGGTCGCTGACCGGGTCGATGCTCAAGCCGACGATCTTGGTGTTGCGTTTGTCGAACTCGGGCTTCAGCCGGGCCATATAGCCAAGCTCGGTGGTGCAGACCGGCGTGAAGTCCTTGGGGTGCGAGAACAGGATGGCCCATTTGTCGCCGATCCATTCGTGGAAGTGGATCGGCCCCTCGGTACTGTCGGCGGTGAAATCCGGTGCCTCATCTCCAATGCGGATAGTCATGTTCGATCTCCTTGGTGTAATGGTCGGGGATGTCTTGCATGCTCAGGTTTTTCGGACCTCAATCAGTGTAGTCAGGAACACGCTTTTCAAAACCTTCCCTGGCGTCAATCCAGCAAAGCGATCAACTGATGACGCTGCGCATCGGTAAGCATCGGGCCGAAACCGGCGCTGGCGTTTTCCGTCATGTAGCGCGGGTTGCCAGTGCCGGGGATGACGCAGGTCACCGCCGAATGCGACAACAGGAACTTGAGTGCCAAAGGTGGCCAACTCTTGATCCCGACTTGCGCGGCCCAGCCGGGCAACGGTTTGCCCTGCAACCGCGCGATCAATCCACCGCCGCCGAACGGCCGGTTGCAGATCACCGCGACACCGCGGTCGCGACACAGTGGCAGGAGGCGTTTTTCGACGCCGCGATCATCCAGCGCGTAGTTGATCTGCAGGAAGTCCAGCGGCTCAGCCTTGAGCACGGCCTCCACTTCGTCATAGGCCGACGCGGTGTAATGGGTGATGCCGATGTAGCGAATGCGTCCTTCTTCCTTCCACTGGCGCAGGGTCGGCAGGTGGGTTTGCCAGTCCAGCAGATTGTGGATCTGCATCAGGTCGATGCGGTCGGTCTGCAGCAGCTTGAACGATTGCTCCATCTGCGCAATGCCATCCTCGCGGCCACGGGTCCACACCTTGGTCGCCAGGAACGCTGGCGATCGTGGCTCGTGAATCGACAGCAGCTCGCCGGTGGTCTGCTCGGCGCGACCGTACATCGGCGAACTGTCGATGACCTTGCCGCCCTTTTCAAACAACGCGTCAAGCACGGCTGGCAAGCTGCGGTACGCAGGATCCGAAGGCGCCACATCGAAGCCGCGATAGGTGCCAAGGCCGACAGCGGGCAATGGCTCTTTGCTGGAAGGAATGACGCGGGTCATCATGGTCTTGCCTCCTGTTCCCGCCGCTGGCGAGGTTTGCGCACCGCTCGGGCCGAGCGTGAAGACCGCCGAAGCGGCGGCAGCCACCGTGAGTATTTGCCTGCGGGTCAAACCTTGCGCATGGCTCATGACGATTCCCTCACCGGTGGCCCGGCTCCTGTGGTCCAGCTTCGGCCATTCGCGCCTGGCGCCTGGCCAGCCACAGGCACAACCCGCCCCACACTCCCGCCACCGGCACGACCGCCAGCGCGACCAGGCCGAACCCTGCGCCCAGGGCCGTCAAACCGGCCGACAACCAACCACTGGCAGCGTCACCGCCACGATAGACCAGGGTTTCGATCACATTCTTGGCCTTGTATTTCTCTTCACGGCTGACCACCGTCCACAGCACCTCACGCGCCGGCCGGACCACGCCGAACTCCACCGCGCGGCGCAGTCCCTGGGCCAGTGCCACGCTGGCTGGCACCGGTGCCAGTGCCATGGCGCAAAACGCCACGACTGTCGCCAGGGGCAGCGCCAGCAACGCGCCACCTATGCCCACCAGACGAATCAACGGCGCCGTCAGCAGCAACTGACAGACCAGGGTCAGCGCCGACACCAGCAAATCGACCACGGCGAAAAATTGCGTCCTGCTGCCTACATCAGCGTAGCTGCCAGCGACGATCCGTCCCTGCTCGAAATACAACAAAGTCGCGGCGCTGGTGTGCAGAAGCATGAAGGCCACCAACCCCAAGAGATAAGGCGAGTGCAGGATCAGCGTGATCCCGGCGAGCATGCTGCCCCCCAGGCGCCGTTCGTCCAATATCCGGTTGGCCTGCTGCGATTGCGTCCTCGCCAGCAGCCCCCGATAGCAATGCACCGCCAGTTCCAGCAGCAGCGCCGCGCCGACGGTCAACGCCAGCGGGCCCAAACGAGTGGCCATGGTCGCCGCCAGCAAGGGCCCGATAAAGGTGCCCAGGGTGCCGCCGGCCGCGATGCAGCCGAACAGCCGTCGCCCCTGCTCGTTGGAGAAACGGTCGACTAGCACACTCCAGAAAATCGAGACGATGAACAGGTTGTAGAGGCTGATCCAGACAAAGAACACCCGCCCGACCGTCACCGGCGCGACGTGGTTGCCGATCAACAGGCCAAACACCAGCATCGACACGGCAATCACCCGGTAAATCAAGGGTACGAAGCGCGTGGCCGGCAACCGCGACGCCAGCGTGCCAAACACCGGCACCATCAGCAGCATCACCACGAAGGTGGCGGTGAACAGCCACTGCAACTTCTCGACACCGCCCTCAAGACCCAAGGCATCGCGCAACGGTCGTACCAGGTAATAACTGGCAAGCACGCAGAAATGGAACGCAAAACCCAAGGCCAGGGCCGCTCTTTCTGCAGGCAACACGTTGAGCCACTTGAGCGCCATGGGCATCGGTGCCCTCCTTTACCGCCAGCTACACTCTGACAGCACCCCGGAGCCGTCAATGTTGCCCACTAACGTTAGCCGAATGTCTCGTACCCTGGTGTTACTCGTCGTCATCGCCGCTGTGCTGTACCTGGCGCTCTGCGCGGCCCTGTTCGCGTTTCAGCGCGCACTGATCTACTACCCGCAGCCCCGCGCCGTCGACTCGCCCGAGACACTGCTGACGTTGCCCGTGGACGAGGCGCAGGTGCTGGTGTCGGTGCGGTCGCATGCCGGGCCCAAGGCGCTGATTTATTTCGGTGGCAATGCCGAGGACGTCTCGCGCAGCCTGCCGGAGTTCGACCGGGCCTTTCCCGAGCATGCCCTGTACCTGCTGCATTACCGTGGATACGGTGGCAGCAGCGGTTCACCGTCCGAAGAAACGATTGCTCGCGATGCCATGAGCTTGTTCGACAAGGTCTACGCCGACCACCCGCAGGTGGCGGTGGTCGGACGCAGCCTGGGCTCGGGGGTCGCGGTGCGCCTGGCCAGTTATCGGCCGGTGGCGAAACTGCTGCTGATCACGCCGTACAACAGCCTGGAGGAATTGGCTGAGCGCCAGTTCCGCTGGCTGCCGGTGCGGTGGCTGCTCAAGGATAAATTCGAATCCTGGCGCTACGCCGAGCACATCACTGTGCCGACGCGCCTGATCGCCGCTGAGCACGACGAGGTGATTCCAGGCGCAAGCACCCGGCGCCTCTACAGCCATTTCCGCCCGGGCGTGGCGACGCTGCAGGTGATTGCAGGCACCGGGCACAACTCGATCGGTAATAGCCCCGAATACCTCAAGGCGCTGAGGGATGGCTTGTAATCGCGTCATCGTTCTTCGCCCGTAGGAGCGAGGCTTGCCCGCGAACCAGACGCCGCGGTGTAGCTGTAAGACCCCTTGTAGGAGCAAGGCTGCCCGCCCTGGCTTTCATGAGAAACATCCTTATTGATCTTAAAGTTGGGTTTTACCGCGATCATCTGGAAAACGTTGCATAGAACAACGATTACGCCCCCATAGCGTTCAGTCAGATGAACCGACCAACTGGCTCTGGATCTTCTGCACCACGCCTTGCATCGCCGGCAGGTAACGTCGGGCCGCTTCCTCGACGGACATCGCTTTGGCAATGTAGACCAGATTCAGACACCCCATCAGCCTCGCCTCAAAGGTGATGGGTATCGCAATGGCCGCAATCTTGCGCTCCTGCCCCCAATGCGAGTTGTTTTCGCCATACCCCTTGGCGACGGTGTGCTGTACCAACCGGTCGACAAAACGGCGATCGGCAGCCAGCGGCGACTGTTCGTCGTCGCGGCTGATCATCAACTCGATCAACTCTTCGCGTTCGGCAGGCGGGCAGAACGCAAAGTAGGCACGCCCGGTGGCGGTCATCAACAATGGCAGGCGCCGGCCGACCATGGAGCGATGGAACGAAAGGCGGCTGAAGCGATGAGTGGTTTCGCGAATGACCATGGCGTCGCCATCCAGCGTACACAGGTCCGTCGGCCAAACCACCTCTTGCAGCAGTTCGCCGAGCAACGGCGCGGCGATCGAAGAAATCCATTGTTCATCGCGAAATCCCTCACTCAATTCGCGCACTTTGAGGGTCAGGCGATAGCTGTCATCCGACTCGCTGCGCCGCACATAACCCTCGGCCTGCAAGGTTTCCAGCAGCCGTCGGACCGTGGTCCGATGCAGCCCGCTGCGCTCGGCCAGTTGTGCGGTGCTGGCCCCGCCGTCGAAGCGATTCAAGCTGTTGATCAGGGCCAGGCCACGCATCAATCCCCGCACGGACTTGTATTCGGTCTCGCTCATTGATCTTTCCTTTTTTGTTGTAAATCAACGATGTGCACCCAGTGCACACTAACAAGGGTTGTCGTTGTCCACCAGTACCGCGATTCACATACTGCGCCCAACAAGAAATCCAAAAGCGCTGTATGGAGATACCCATGAGTCCTGCACCCTCGCCCTCCACGCTGGAACTGAGCACTGACGTCGCCATCGTCGGCGCCGGCCCGGTCGGATTGATGATCGCCAACTACCTGGGCCAATGCGGCGTGAACGTCACCCTGGTGGAAAAGCTCGACCGCCTGATCGATTATCCCCGTGCCATTGGCCTGGATGACGAAAGCCTGCGCACCTTCCAGGCAGTCGGCCTGGCCGAAAACGTTCTGCCGCACACCACCCCCTGGCACGCCATGCGCTTCCTCACGCCAAAGGGTCGCTGCTTTGCCGACATCCAGCCCCGGACCGACGAGTTCGGTTGGTCGCGGCGCAACGCGTTCATTCAGCCCCTGGCCGACCGGGTGCTGTACGAAGGCTTGCAGCGCTTTAAAAACGTCAAGGTGCTGTTCAGCCGCGAACTGCAAAGCTTTGCGCAAAACGACAGCGCCGTGGTGCTCGACCTCAAGGACCAGAACGGTCGCGATGAACGCCTGCATGCCCGTTACCTGATCGGCTGCGACGGCGGCAACAGCCTGGTGCGACGCAGCCTGGACATCAGCTTCGAAGGCAAGACCGCGCCCAACCAGTGGATCGTCGTCGACATCGCCAACGACCCGCTGGCCACGCCACACGTTTACCTGTGCTGCGACCCGGTGCGGCCCTATGTGTCAGCCGCCCTGCCCCACGGTGTGCGTCGTTTCGAATTCATGGTCATGCCCGGCGAAACCGAAGCCGAGTTGAGCAAGCCCGAGAACATGCGCAAGTTGCTCGCCAAAGTACTGCCCGACCCCGACCGCATCGAGCTGATTCGCAGCCGCGTCTATACCCACAACGCGCGCCTGGCCGGTCGATTCCGCCAGGGCCGGGTGCTGTTGGCCGGCGACGCCGCGCACATCATGCCGGTGTGGCAGGGCCAGGGTTACAACAGCGGCATGCGCGACGCCTCGAACCTGGCGTGGAAGCTGTCGCTGGTGATCAAGGGCCTGGCCGCCGACAGCCTGCTCGACAGCTACGAACAGGAGCGCCGCGACCACGCCAAGGCCATGATCGACCTGTCCGTGCTCGCCGGCCATGTCCTGGCGCCGCCCAAGCGCTGGCAAGGCACCCTGCGCGATGGCGTGTCCTGGCTGCTCAATTACGTGCCACCGGTCAAGCGCTACTTCCTGGAGATGCGCTTCAAGCCAATGCCGCAATACACCCGTGGCGCCTTGATCGCCCCCAACGACAAGTCCTCTGCCGTGGGCAAGATGTTCATCCAGCCGCGAGTGCTGACTGAAGCGGGCGACACCCTGTTGCTCGATGAAGTGATCGGTAGCAACTTCGCGATCATTGCCTGGGGTTGCGATCCGATCTGGGGCATGAGCCGCGCGCAAGTCGAGCAATGGAGCGCCTTGGGCACGCGGTTTATCCAGGTGTTGCCAGACGTCCAGCTAAAGGCCGCCAGTGATGTGAGCCCGGGCGTGATCCGCGTCGGCGACAGCACCGGTCGTCTCAAGGAATGGTTCGCCAGTGGGTCGGCGTCCATCGCCCTGGTACGCCCGGACCGGTTCCTCGCCGGGCTGGCCATTCCGCAAACCGTTGGCCAGGCCTGCGATCAATTGACCCTGGCGCTCAAGGCACTGCCGCAAACGCCCGCGACGACCGTCGCCAGCCAGGTGGCTTGAGATGAGCGCTTATCTGCACTGCCTGTCGCACACCCCGCTGGTGGGCCACGTCGACCCGACGCCGCAGGTGCTGGCCGAAGTCGACGCGATGACCGCCGAGGCCCGCGAGCGCATCGCCCGCTTTGCCCCGCAACTGATCGTGCTGTTCGGGCCGGACCACTACAACGGCTTTTTCTACGATGTGATGCCGGCGTTCTGCATCGGCATGGCGGCCGATGCCATTGGCGATTTCGACACGGCCGCCGGTCCCCTGGACGTGCCCAAGGCGCTCGCCGAAGCCTGCGCCCAATCGGTCCTGGATGCTGGCGTCGACATCGCCGTGTCCTACCGCATGCAGGTCGACCACGCATTCGCCCAGCCCCTGGAGCTGTTGCTCGGCGGCTTGCAGGGCTGCCCGGTGATTCCGGTGTTCATCAATTGCGTCGCCGTGCCCCTGCCCGGTTTCAAGCGCGCCCGGCTGCTCGGGGAAGCCATCGGCCAGTGGGCGAAGTCGCTGGACAAGCGCGTGTTGTTCCTCGCCTCCGGTGGCTTGTCCCACCAGCCACCGGTGCCGGAACTGGCCAAGGTCGATGCGCGCATGGCCGATCGCCTGATGGGCAGCGGTCGTCAGTTGCCAGTCGATGAACGCCAGGCGCGGCAGAACCGGGTCATTCAAGCCGCCCGGGACTTCGTCCAGGACCCACACAGCCTGCACCCGCTCAACCCGACATGGGATCAGGAATTTCTCGACACCCTCGAGCAGGGTCGAGTCAGTGACCTAGATGCCCTGGGCAATGACCAGTTGTCGGCCCTGGCCGGCAAATCCACCCATGAAGTGAAGACCTGGGTCGCCGCCTTTGCCGCGCTGTCCGCGTTTGGCCCGTATCGCACCGAAGGTCGCTACTACCGCCCGATTCCCGAATGGATTGCAGGCTTTGCCGCCCTTGGCGCCCAGCCGCTGAACAACAACTACTGAATCCAAGGAACTGTCATGACTGCCACTGCGTTCACCGAAACCTCCACCAGTCGCTTTGCCCGTATCAAGGAAGGCGACCTGGATCTGCAACTGCATTACAACGACGTCGGCCAGGGTGCTGAAACCGTGGTCATGCTCCATGGCTCAGGCCCCGGAGCCAGCGGTTGGGCCAACTTCCACCGCAACATCGACCCCTTGGTGAACGCCGGCTACCGCGTGATCCTCATGGACTGCCCAGGCTGGAGCAAGAGCGATCCGATCGTTTGCGACGGCTCGCGCTCGGACCTCAATGCCCGTGCGCTCAAAGGCCTGCTCGACGTACTCGACCTGGACCGCGTGCACATCCTCGGCAACTCCATGGGCGGCCATAGTGCCGTGGCATTCGCCCTCGCCAACCCTGAGCGCATCGGCAAACTGGTGCTGATGGGCGGTGGTACCGGCGGCCCGAGCGCCTTCGTTCCACAGCCGACAGAAGGCATCAAGTTGATCGGCGCGCTGTACCGCGACCCGACTATCGAAAACCTGAAGAAGATGATGAACGTGTTCGTCTTCGACGCCAGCAGCATCTCCGACGATTTGTTCCAGACTCGTCTCGACAACCTCCTCGCCCGGCGCGATCACCTGGAGAATTTCGTCAAGAGCAGCACCCTCAATCCCAAGCAGTTCCCGGACTTCAGCCACCGCCTGCATGAAATCAAGGCGCAAACCCTGCTGGTCTGGGGTCGTGAAGATCGCTTCGTGCCTATGGACACCGGCCTGCGCCTGCTGGCCGGCCTGCCCGACGCGCAATTGCATGTGTTTAACCGCTGCGGCCACTGGGCCCAGTGGGAACACGCCGAGACGTTCAACCGCCTGGTCCTGGACTTCCTGACCCACTGATCACCGAGGTCGACATGAACCCAATTCAAGACACCCTGGAACAGCTCGCCGCCGACCTGCGCCAGGCTGAAACCCGCCACGAAGCCATTGCGCCACTGCGCGAACAGATCGGTGAAGAGAATGCCGAGGCGGCCTACACCATCCAGCGCCTCAATGTTGCGCACGGCGTGGCCAGCGGCCGGCGCGTGGTCGGGCGCAAGATCGGCCTGACCAATCCCAAGGTCCAGGCGCAACTTGGCGTCGATCAGCCGGACTTCGGCACCCTGTTCGCGGACATGTGCTACGGCGATAACGAAACCGTACCGATGGGCCGCGTGTTGCAACCGAAGATCGAAGCCGAAATCGCGCTGATCCTGCAGCACGATCTTCCCCGTGCCGACACCACGTTTGCCGACGTGATGGCGGCTACCGGTTGGGTCGTCCCGGCATTGGAAATCGTCGGCAGCCGGGTCCAGGGCTGGAACATCCGCTTCGTCGACACCGTGGCCGACAATGCCTCCAGCGGCTGCTTCGTGCTCGGCGGCCCGGTCCGTCGCCTCGATGGTCTGGACTTGCGCGAGGCCAGCATGCGCATGACCCGCAACGGCGAAGAAGTCTCCAGCGGCAGCGGCGCCGAATGCCTCGGTCATCCCCTCAACGCCGCCGTGTGGCTGGCTCGCACCATGGCAAGCCTGGGCGATCCGCTACGGGCCGGCGACATCATTCTGACCGGCGCACTCGGGCCGATGGTCGCGGTCGCTGCCGGCGACCGTTTTGAAGCCGAGATCGAGGGTATCGGTCGTGTCGCGGTCGACTTTGCATAAGGGGCAACAACCATGAAAAAACTCAAAGTCGCCATCGTCGGCTCCGGCAACATCGGCACCGACCTGATGATCAAGATCCTGCGCAACGCCCAACACCTGGAAATGGCGGTGATGGTCGGCATCGATCCGGCCTCCGACGGCCTGGCCCGGGCCCAGCGCATGGGCGTGGCCGTCACCCACGAAGGCGTCGAAGGCCTGACCCGCATGGACGTGTTCAAGGACATCGACTTCGTCTTCGACGCCACGTCCGCTGGTGCCCATGTGAAGAACGACGCGTTCCTGCGTTCGATCAAACCCGGCATCCGCCTGATCGACCTAACGCCGGCGGCCATCGGCCCGTACTGCGTGCCGGTGGTCAACCTGGAGCAGAACCTCAGTCAGCTCAACGTCAACATGGTCACCTGCGGAGGCCAGGCGACGATCCCCATGGTCGCGGCGGTGTCGCGGGTGGCCAAGGTGCACTACGCAGAAATCGTCGCCTCGATCGCCAGCAAGTCCGCCGGCCCCGGCACCCGCGCCAACATCGACGAATTTACCGAAACCACCTCCAAGGCGATCGAAGTGATCGGTGGTGCGAGCAAGGGCAAGGCGATCATCGTGATGAACCCGGCCGAACCGCCGCTGATGATGCGCGACACGGTGTTCGTGTTGTCCGAGGCGGCGGACCCGGCGCTGGTCGAGGCCTCGATCGTCGAGATGGCCGCCGCCGTGCAGGCCTATGTGCCAGGTTATCGCCTGAAGCAAAAAGTGCAGTTCGACGTGATCCCGCAAGACGCGCCGCTGCACATCCCCGGCCTGGGCCAATTCTCCGGCCTGAAGACCTCGGTGTTCCTCGAAGTCGAAGGCGCCGCCCATTACCTGCCAGCCTACGCCGGCAACCTCGACATCATGACCTCCGCAGCCTTGGCCACCGCCGAGCGCATGGCGCAGTCGATGCTCAACGCCTGAGGAGCCTTTCATGAACGGCAAGAAACTCTACATCTCCGACGTGACCCTGCGCGATGGCAGCCACGCGGTGCGTCACCAGTATTCGCTGCAGAATGTGCAGGACATCGCCCGCGCACTGGACAAGGCCCGCGTCGATTCGATCGAAGTCGCTCACGGCGACGGCCTGCAAGGCTCGAGCTTCAACTATGGCTTTGCCGCGCACACCGACCTGGAGTGGATCGAAGCCGCCGCCGATGTCATCAGCCACGCCAAGATCACCACCTTGCTGTTGCCCGGGATCGGCACCG
Organism: Pseudomonas sp. G5(2012); assembly: GCF_000408945.1. Classification (NCBI taxonomy): domain Bacteria; kingdom Pseudomonadati; phylum Pseudomonadota; class Gammaproteobacteria; order Pseudomonadales; family Pseudomonadaceae; genus Pseudomonas; species Pseudomonas sp. G5(2012). Next base: position 15,384 of record NZ_APIO01000024.1, on the reverse strand, counting down.
TGCATGACCTCAAGGCCGCCTACAACGCCGGGGCCCGGGTGGTGCGCATCGCCACCCATTGCACCGAGGCCGACGTGTCGAAACAGCACATCGAATACGCCCGCGAGCTGGGCATGGACACCGTCGGTTTCCTGATGATGAGCCACATGATCCCGGCCGAGCAGTTGGCCGTCCAGGCCAAGCTGATGGAAAGCTACGGCGCGACCTGCGTGTACATGGCCGACTCCGGCGGTGCGATGAACATGCAGGATGTGCGCGAGCGATTCCGCGCGTTCAAGGCGGTGCTCAAGCCGGAAACCGAGACTGGCATGCACGCCCATCACAACCTGTCGCTGGGCGTGGCCAACTCGATCACCGCGGTCGAGGAAGGTTGCGACCGCATCGACGCCAGCCTCGCGGGCATGGGTGCCGGTGCCGGCAACGCGCCGCTGGAAGTGTTCATCGCCGCCGCCGAGCGCCTGGGCTGGAACCACGGCACCGACCTGTACACGCTGATGGACGCCGCCGACGACATCGTCCGCCCGCTGCAGGACCGTGCGGTGCGGGTCGACCGCGAGACCCTGGCGTTGGGATACGCGGGCGTCTATTCGAGCTTCCTGCGCCACGCCGAAATCGCCGCTGCCAAATATGGCCTGAAGACCCTCGACATCCTCGTCGAGTTGGGCAAGCGGCGCATGGTCGGCGGCCAGGAAGACATGATCGTCGACGTCGCGCTGGACCTGCTCAAGCGCTGACGTCACACAACCCTGTAGGAGCGAGCAGGCTCGCTCCTACAAGGTCGACCCTCTGTTTGCCATAACAACAATAAAACGGGTACATCCCCATGACATCGCTGAACGTGACAACCCCGCTCTACCTGGCGCGGACCATCGGTCTGTGCTTCCTCGTCGCCTTGATGGAAGGCCTCGACCTGCAAGCCTCGGGAATCGCCGCCCAAGGCATGGCGGCAGCCTTCCAACTGGACAAACTGCACATGGGCTGGGTCTTCAGCGCCGGGATCTTCGGTCTGCTGCCCGGTGCCTTCTTCGGCGGCCTGCTGGCCGATCGCATCGGGCGCAAACGCGTGCTGATGGCCTCGGTAGCCCTGTTCGGGCTGTTTTCGTTGCTCACAGCCATGGCTTGGGACTTCAACAGTTTGCTGATCGCCCGGTGCCTGACCGGCGTGGGCCTGGGTGCCGCCCTGCCCAACCTGATCGCCTTGAGCAGCGAAGTGGCGGGGCCACGCCTGCGCGGCACTGCCGTGAGCCTGATGTACTGTGGCGTACCGCTGGGTGCGGCAATGGCGGCCAGCATCGGTATCGCCGACCTGGCCGGCGGCTGGCAGGTGGTGTTCTACGTCGGTGGCGTGGTGCCCCTATTGATCGTGCCGCTGCTTGGACTTTACCTGCCGGAGTCGGCGCAGTTTCTTGGGCGAGCACAGGACACCGCTCCACGCGGAGTAGTCCGCGGCCTGTTCCGGGAAGGCGCGGCGCTGCCGACCGCGATGATCTGGGTCAGCTATTTCTTTACGCTCATGGTGGTCTACATCCTGATCAACTGGCTGCCCAGCCTGTTGATTGGCCAAGGCTTCAGTGGTGCCCAGGCGAGCTGGGTGATGCTGGCGCTGCAGTTCGGCGCGGCAGCCGGCACCCTGTCGCTCGGCTGGGTGATGGACCGGCTGCCGGCCTGGGCGCTGTCCGCGTTGATCTATGTCGGCCTGCTCGCCTCACTGACTGCACTGGGCATGGCCAGCCAATTGCAAAGCATGTTGCTGGCCGGTTTCGTCGCCGGCTTTTTCGCCACTGGCGGGCAATGCGTGCTGTATGCCCTGGCACCGCATTTCTATCGTCCATCGGTACGCGCCACTGGCGTCGGCAGCGCCGTTGCCATCGGCCGTTTGGGTGCCATGAGCGGCCCCTTGGTGGCCGGCAAAATGCTCGCACTGGGTACCGGCACCGCCGGCGTGATGATGGCTTCGGCGCCGGGGATCGTCATCGCGGCATTGGCGATGTTTTACCTGTCGGTACGACGCAACGGCGCTCAAGCCGACTGATACCGCTCAACGCAATTCCCCGCGTCGCGACGGCGCGGGCACTCCAACAACAATAAAAGTGAACCCTGCCATGCTCAGTAACTCTCGAAAGGCGCTCAGCGCTTGCGCCTGCGTTTTGTCCGTTGGCCAGGCTTGCGCCGCGGGTTTTGTCGACGACAGCCACGCCGATCTGGTTGTGCGCAACTTTTACTTCGACCGCAATTACGTGAACGCCACGCCCCAGGCGGCCGCTCGCGAATGGGCACAAGGTTTCATCCTCAACCTGCGTTCGGGCTACACCCAAGGGCCAGTCGGGTTCGGCCTTGACGCCCAGGGACTTTTGGGCGTGCGCCTGGACTCTGCACCGGACCGCACCGGTACCGGCTTGCTGCCCTTCGATCCCACCACCCGTACACCTGCCAGCGAGTACTCGGAGCTGGGCCTGACCGCCAAGGCCAGGGCTTCCAATAGCGAGTTGCAACTGGGCACCATCAGCACCTTCCTGCCGATCGCCTTCGCCAGCCCTACCCGGCTGCTGCCGCAGACATTCCGTGGCGCCTATCTCAAGTCCCGGGAAATAGACGACCTGACCGTGCACGCCGGCTGGCTGGATCGCATCAACCTGCGCGATTCCACCGACTACCAGAAGATGTCGGTAGCCTCACCCAACGGGCGCTTCAATGGCGCTGCCGAATCAGACCGCTTCACCTTCCTTGGCGGCGACTACGCCTGGTCGCCGCAACTGACCCTCAAGTACTACCATGCCGAACTCGCTGGCCTGTACCGCAAGGATTTCTATGGTCTGGTCGATAATCGCCCGATGGGGCCCGGCAGCCTGAAAACCGACGTGCGCCTGTTCGTCACCGGTGAAGATGGCGCCGCCAAGGCCGGCCCGGTGGACAACCGCAACGCTGCCTTGATGCTGACGTACAGCCTGGGGGCGCATAAATTCGGCGCTGGCTACATGCAACTGACCGGCAAGACCGCCATGCCCTACCTGTTCGGCACCGAGCCGTTGGTCATCACCGAAGGCACCTTGAGCTCGGAGTTCCTCAACCCCAAGGAGCGCAGTTGGCAGGTGCGCTACGACTACAACTTCGTGGGCATGGGCCTGCCGGGCCTCAATGGTGTGTTGCGCTACGTGCGCGGCGACAACATCGAGTTGCCCAAGTTGGGCGGCTCGGACCTGACGGAAAGTGAAAAGGATATCGAACTGTCCTATGTGTTGCAGGGCACCCCGCTCAAGGGCCTGGCCGTGCGCGTGCGCAACGCCTGGTATCGCAACGACTTTGCCGCGCAGGCCAGCCACCGCGATGACAATGAACTGCGGGTGAACATCGACTACACGTGGAAGCTGTTTTAGGCGTTGGCTTGCTCCCACATTTAATCCCCGATGAACTCAAAAACCCGGCACGAAGCAGATCCTCTGTGGGAGCGGGCTTGCTCCGGGCGGCGCTCCGATGAAGAGGGCGGCACATTCAGCCTTGCTGTCGCCTGACACACCGCTTTCGCGAGCAAGCCCGCTCCCACAGGATTTATGTCATTCACAAATTAAGCGATCGGTACAAAAACCTGACGGAAAAGCATGACCGCTGATCCGGAGTTTCGGCGATATCCAATAAAAACATATTTATATGCTTTAATTGATATTGTCGATCCATCCCATTCAGAGGCTGCCGTCATGAATATCAAGACACTTGCATTGATCCTCCTGGTTTTCTGCGCGCCACCGGCCTGGAGCCAGACCGCGCCCGCTCCCGCGCCTGCTCCAACCGCCGATAGCGCCGCGCTGACAACGCGCCAGGCCTTGCGCGACCTTTGGGTGGAGCACATCTTCTGGATCAGGAACTACGCGCTCGCCAACCAGGCCGCCGACCGCCAGCAGGCAAAAGTGGCGGCGGACCAGGTGGTCGACAACGCGACTAAAATCGCCAACAGCATCGCGCCGCTCTATGGCCAACCGGCCGCCGACCAACTGCTCAAGTTGCTTGCCGGTCACTGGGGCGCGGTGAAACACTACAGCGATGCCACGGTGGCCAAGGACAGCAAAGGCAAACAGGCCGCCGTTGCCGAGTTGACCAGCAATGCCAAGGCGATAGCGGCGTTCCTGGCCAGCGCCAACCCGAACCTGCCGGAAGCGACGCTGGTGAATCTGCTGTCGGCCCATGGCGGCCATCACGTCGCCCAGATCGATGAATTCGCCGCACACGATTACGCCGGCGAAGCACGTACCTGGTCGATGATGCGCACGCATATATTGGCGCTGGCGGACGCACTGACCGCCGCGCTGGTCAAGCAATTCCCCGACAAGTTCTGACACGGCGCGAGGTACACCATGCTGCAAGGACTGGGTCGAACCCAGCAGGACCTGCTCAACGCGCTGCTGCATCAAGCCGGCGGCATGAGCATCGACGAGTTGGCCGAGCACCTGGCCGTCACGCGCACGGCGATTCGCCAACACCTGGCGGCGCTGGAGCGGGATGGTCTGGTGGCGCGCGGCGAAACCCGGCCGACGGGGCGTCGTCCTGAGCAGCTGTATCAACTCACCGACCACGCCAGGGAACAGTTCCCGCGCCAGTATCAACTGCTCGCCAGCGCGCTGATCGATGAAGTGGCCGACATCATCGGCCCCGAGGCGCTGGCGACGCTGATGCGCAACCTGGGTCGCAAGCTGGCCCTGGACCGCGAACAGCAGGTGGTCGATGAAGCGAAGATCGTGCAGCACATGAATCAGGCGGGCTATGAAGCCGAGGTGTTTTTTCGCTCATCCGGCGATCAGGAAATCGTCGCCCACAACTGCGTGTTCCACCGTCTCGCCGCCGCGCACCCGGTCGTTTGTGAACTGGACCTGGCGTTGATCGGGGCGCTGGGCGGCGCTGAAGTCGAGCACACCGAATGCATGGTGCGCGGCGGTAATGTCTGTCGTTTCAAACTACGGCCGACGGAACCACCGACCCATCACTGACCTGCCCGGGCATCTGCATCTGCGCCCGCAGGAACCCCCTCAACTCGGCCGCTGCCGGCGACAGGCTATGACCCTTGCGGCACAGGATGCCGATCTGGCGCTCCACCCGGGGCTCGGCCAATGGCAGAAACACCAGCTGTTCATTGCCCTTGGGAAACGCCAGGGACGGCAGCGTGGTGATGCCGATGCCTTCTTCGAGCATCGCGATCAGCGAAATCATGTTGGAGACGAACAGCAGGCTGTTGTCGAGCAAGCTTTCCGCCTCGGTTCCCGCCAGCAGGCGCGAGGTGCCATTGCGCACCAACGGGTACGCTTGCAGGCTGGACCAATGCAGCGCCGCGCCGTTGGCCACCAACGGATGATCATGCCGACAGACCACCCCTACCCGGTCACTGAGGATCGGCACGAACTCGATGTTGTCATCCGCCACCCACACGCTGCTGATGGCAAAGTCCACCTGCCCCTGGACCAACAACTGCTGCACGCTGTCGGCGGTGCCGTCCTGGATGCTGATCTGCATTTTCGGGTGCTCGCTCACAAACCGCGCGAGCAGGTGCGGCAACAGGCGGCTGGCGACCGACGGCACCGTGGCAATGCTCACCTGGCCTATTTCGTGCCGCGCCAGCAGGCTCACTTCCCGGGCGATGCGATCGTGATGGGCGAGCAAATCCTGGAACAGCGGCAGACAGTGCGCGCCGAATGGCGTCAGCTCGGTTTTACCGCCCTTCTCGAACAGTGGCTGGCCGAGCTTCTGTTCGAGCTCGCGCACGGCCAACGACAACGCCGGTTGCGTGCGATACGCCTGCCGCGCCGCGCCGTGGAAGCTTTTGAGCTGGGCGACGAGCACGAAATAACGCAATTGAGTGATCTTCAGCTCGGGTAGCACGGTTAGTTTTCCTTATCGTTTCATATTTATTATTAATTTTTATTTGCAGAGTAATACTCTCAAGATGGGACCAACGCAATCGGAGGTTCCCATGGCACTGCAACCCTGCAAAAACTACATTGGCGGCAACTGGTGTGAAGGCCAGGGCCTTGTCGCCAACCACAGCCCTTCGGACGTCGAAGACCTGATCGGGCACTACCACCAGGCCAGCACCGAACAGACCCAGGACGCCATCGCGGCTGCCCGTGACGCCCAGCCGCAATGGGCCGCCACCGGCCTGGAACAACGCCAGCAAATCCTGATGGCCATCGGCGACGAGCTGATGTCGCGCAAGCTAGAGCTCGGCGAACTGCTCTCGCGCGAAGAGGGCAAGCCGCTGGCCGAGGGCATCGGTGAGGTCCATCGCAGCGCGCAATTCTTCCACTACTACGCCGCCGAAGTGTTGCGCCAGATGGGCGAGACGGCAGCCTCGGTACGCCCCGGGATCGAGATCGACGTCCAGCGCGAACCGGTAGGCGTGGTCGGCATCATCACCCCGTGGAATTTCCCGATGGCCACCGCCGCGTGGAAGATCGCCCCGGCCCTGGCCTTCGGTAACGCCGTGGTGTTCAAGCCGGCCAACCTGGTGCCTGCCAGCGCCTGGGCCCTGACCGAGATCATCAGCCGCCAGCCCTTGCCCGCAGGCACTTTTAACCTGGTGATGGGCAGCGGCAGCGTGGTCGGTGAAAGCCTGATCCAGTCGGCCGATATCGATGCGCTGACGTTCACCGGTTCCCTGCAGACCGGTCGCCGCGTCGCGGTTGCGACCGCCGGCAACCTGGTGCGCTGCCAACTGGAGATGGGCAGCAAGAACGCCCTGGTGGTGCTCGACGATGCCGACCTGGACATCGCCGTCGAATGCGCCTTGAACGGTGCCTTTTTCGGCACCGGGCAAAAGTGCACCGCCTCCTCGCGCCTGATCGTTTGCGATGGCATCCATGACCGGTTCGTCGAGGCGCTGGTCGCGCGCATGCGCCAGCTGAAAGTCGGCCATGCCCTTGAACAAGGAACACAGATTGGCCCCGTTGCCGAAGCTCGCCAACTGCAACAGAACCTTGATTACCTGCAGCTGGCCAAGGCAGACGGCGCGACCCTGGTCGAAGGCGGCGAATTGCTCGCCCTGGAACCAGCCGGGCACTACATGCGCCCCGCGCTGTTCACCCACACCACCAACCAGATGCGCATCAACCGTGAAGAAGTGTTCGGACCGATTGCCTGCGTGATCCGGGTGAGCGACTACGAGCAAGCCCTGGCCGTGTTGAACGACACCGAGTACGGCCTGACCGCCGGGATCATCACCCAATCGCTGCGTTATGCCAGTGACTTCAAGCGCCGCGCCCGCACCGGTTGCGTGATGGTCAACCTGCCCACCGCCGGCACCGATTACCACGTGCCGTTCGGTGGCCGCAAAAACTCGAGCTTCGGTCCGCGCGAGCAAGGGCAATACGCCCGCGAGTTCTACACCGTGGTCAAGACCACCTACGTGCGACCTTGAACGGGAGATCACCATGCACGATTTATTGATGATCGATGGCCTGCAATATTCCAACTGGAGCGAAGACATCTTCCGCCAGATGCAGGAAGGTGGCCTGAGCGCAGTACACGCCACCATCGCCTACCACGAGAACGCCCGGGAGACCCTGTCGCGCATCGGCGAGTGGAACCGCCGTTTCGAAACCTGGCCGCAGCTGATTCGCCCGGTGCGGGAGGCCTCGGACATCCGCCTGGCCCACCAGGAAGGCCGCGTCGGGATTTTCTTCGGGTTCCAGAACTGCTCGCCCATCGAAGACGACATCAGCCTGGTCGAAGTCTTCCGCCAGCTCGGCGTGTTGATCATGCAGCTGACCTATAACAACCAGAGCCTGCTGGCCAGCGGCTGTTATGAGAACGAAGACAACGGCATCAGCCGCTTTGGTCGCCAGGTCATCGCCGAGATGAACCGCGTCGGCATGCTCATTGATATGTCCCACAGCGCCGAGCGCAGCACCCTTGAAGCCATTGAGCTGTCGAGCCGGCCGGTGATCGTCTCCCACGCCAACCCGTCGAGCTTCCACGCCGCCAAACGCAACAAGTCCGACGCCGTGCTGCGCGCGATTGCCGAGTCTGGCGGCCTGCTCGGCTTCAGCACTTACCCGTTCCACCTCAAGGGAGCCTCGGGCTGCAGCCTGGAATCGTTCTGCGACATGGTCGCCAGCACGGCCGAACTGATGGGCGTGGAGCATATCGGCATCGGCACCGACCTGTGCCAGCAGCAACCTTTGCAAGTGCTCGAATGGATGCGCAACGGGCGCTGGAGCAAAGACAAGGACTACGGCGAAGGCTCCAAGGACAACGCCCACTGGCCATCACCGCTGCAATGGTTCCGCGACAGCCGGGATTTCCCGGTCATCGCCCAGGGCCTGCGCGACCGTGGGTTCGCCGAGGACGAGGTACGCAACATCATGGGACTCAACTGGTTGCGCCTGCTGGAAAGCGCGACACCTGCAAAAAACTGACCCTTGATCCACTGACCCTGGTTTCACACCGTGAGGACAGCACAGCATGAAAAATAATAACAATAGCCTCCCGTTCATCCCCCAAAGCGGCGGTGCACAGCCCCAGGCGCGTATTTTGGAGGCATCATGAAAACATCCGACACCCTGCAGGGCGACGTCCAGCCACTGGACCTTGCGCCGCCGAAAACAAACATCGACTGGCCACTGTTCCTGATCAGTGGCGGCTTCCTCGGCGCCTTCCTGATCGCAGCCCTGGTCGACATCGACGGTGTGTCGCTACTGGTGAACACGTTGTTCGCCTGGTCAACGAAGTTCTTTGGCTTGTACTGGCAGATCCTGATGCTGGCGACCTTCGCCATGAGCCTGTTCATCTGCTTCAGCAAGTGCGGGCGCGTACGGCTCGGCGGCGTCGACCGACGTCCCGATACCAGTACTTTCAACTGGATCGCCGTGATCATGTGCGCCCTGCTCGCCGGTGGGGGTGCCTTCTGGGCGGCGGCGGAACCGATGATGCACTTCGCCAGTCCGCCACCGCTGTTCGCGGGCATGCAACCGCATACCGAAGCGGCAGGCCACACCGCGCTCGCGCAATCGTTCGTGCACTGGGGCTTCCTCGCTTGGGCGGTTTTGGGCAGCTTGCTGGCCATTGTGCTGATGCACTTGCACTACGACAAAGGCTTGCCACTGGCACCGCGAACCTTGCTCTATCCACTGTTCGGTGAACGTGCACTCAAGGGGCCGATTGGTACCCTGGCCGACGCCACGTCGATTATCGCCGTGGTCGCCGGCACCATCGGCCCGATCGGTTTCCTCGGCCTGCAGATCAGCAGCGCGTTGCACTCGGTGTGGGGCATTCCCAACGACCTGATGGTGCAGTCCATCACCATCGTGCTGGTCACGGTGATGTACACCATCTCCTGCCTGGTCGGGCTCGAGGGAATCCGCTTCGTCAGCGGGATCAACGTCTGGCTGATGATTGGCCTGGCGGTGTTCATGGTACTGCTGGGGCCCACTGCGTTCATCCTAGGCGGTTTCCCCACGGCGTTCGCCTTGCACATTGAACAGTTCATCCCGATGACCCTGTTCCGTGCCGACCCGAAATGGCTCGACTGGTGGACGGTGTTCTACTGGGGCTGGTTCATCGGTTACGCGCCGATGGTGGCGCTCTACGTGGCGAAGATCTCCCGGGGCCGGACCATCCGCGAAGTGATCATGACCCTGTCGATCATCGCCCCGCTGGTGACCATGTTCTGGTTCACCATTGTCGGTGGCGCCGGCATCGGCATGGAATTGCAGAACCCGGGCATCGTCACCGCCCACGGCGCGCAACCGGAAGACCTGCTGCTGGGCGTGACCCAGAACCTGCCCTTGGGCGGGCTGATCTCGGCGCTGTTCCTGTTCCTGAGCTTCATCTCGGTAGCCACCAATGGCGATGCCATGGCCTTCACCGTGGCGATGGCGATGTCCGCGAATGACAAGCCCAAGGCATGGCTGCGCGCCTTCTGGGCGATCGGCATGGGCCTGGCCGCCGTGGTGCTGATCACCATCGGCTCGGGTGGGGTCACGGCGCTGCAATCCTTTATCGTCATCACTGCCGTACCGGTTTCGCTGCTGATCCTGCCGTCGCTCTGGGATGCACTGCGCATCGCCCGGCAGATGGCTCGTGAACAGGCAGTCTGATAATGAACAGTCCAGGAATCGCAATGATGTCGCACACCGACACAGACACCTCTTCGGCCTTGCGCCCCGCCGCCCGGGTCATGGACCTGGAACGGCTGGGCAGTCACTTCCAGAGCCGCCTGAGTTTCGTGCGCAGCAGCATGCGCAAGATGATGAACGAGCAATGGCGTATCGAGCGCACTCGCTTCGATCTTGACGCCGAGGGCTTCGGCACGGCGATCTATCGGATCGACACCGCCAGTGCCCACTATCACTGCGTGATTTTCTCGATGTACCTGCCGCCGGAAAAACGCAGTGACCGGGTCATTGCCGATCAGTGGGACGTCAGCTTCGTGCTGTTGGCCGGCGATGTCGACGAGCCGCAACTGGCCGACTTGCGGCGCAACGTGCCGTTGCAGGAAGCCGGGCGTTTCGATGCGCGGGTGCTGGTGCTGTCACGGGCCAACCGCAGCCTGCGCAACTTCGAGCGCTTCCTCGGGGCGCTGGCGGAAGGTTGCCAGCCAGACCCACGGCAATTGGCCGAGGTCGGCTACCTGTATCGCACCACCGCCGTGTACGGCAACGGCAAGTTCGGCATCGCCGACTTCAGTTGCCTGCAAGGCAATGCCGACTTCACCCAACCGTTCAGCGCGCAGATGTTCACCGTGTACCTGCTGCGGCATTTCAGCATCGAGCAGATCGAGCACATGGCCCGGGCGCGCAATCCGCAACGGGCGGTCGGGCTGGACATCGAGCTGCAACGCTACCTGGGGGTTGGCAACTCCACGGGGCTGGGCATGGCGCCCTTCCTGATCAATCACCCACAACTGGTCAATCAGTGGGTGTGTGCCCGTGAAACCGCACTGGCGAAGGTGGTGGCTCAACCGGCCGACGTGCCCCGCGCGCAGCGTTTCCAGGCACTGCTGCAGCGGGCTCGGCAACACCTGCAACAAACCAGTACCGAGGATCAACGGCAAAGCGCGATCGATCGGCAGACCCTGGCCGATCTCGACCGCTTGAGCGAGTGGTTCGCCTGTCAGCCCGTCAGCGCCGAACTGTGGTCACGGCTGCAAGACTGGGTTGAGCTGAACACCGGCTTTGGCTGCCAGGAACTGCTGGTCAGCCTGCTGCTGGAGCTGTACCCCGAACAGGTCGATCCGCTGGCCGAGCAGATGTCGGTCAACGAGGGCTTTCGCCTGAACGCCGAGATGCCGCTGGACGCGCTGTGCAACCTGATCGAGACCCACTACCGCTGGGCGCTCGACTACGACCTTGAAGGGGCCGAGGCCAACCACTTCTTCTGGTATCGCTCGGCGGAAAAGGAAGAGCCACGCCTGGGCGAACGGGCCATGGAGCCTGGCGCGGAAAAGGAAATGCAGTTGGGCATCGCCCACAACCTCCAGCGTTGCCACCGTGCCTTGCTGGCCTACCGCGAACGCCATCCGCAGCAATTGACCGCGCATTTCCTGCTCGCCCAGCCGTCGTTCAAAGGCACCGTATGCCGGCTGCAGGGCATGGCCCGTTGCGCCTTCGGGGAAATCCGCGCCAACCTGATGGAACGCAACATGCTGCCGATCCACTTGCTGCGTTGCAAACTGGCGTTCTTCGGCGCTGGCAAGTTCGACCCCAAGTCCAGCCGCTGGGTGCGCATCACCTTGTTCCAGGGTGCGCCACTGGTCAGTGAGATTGGCCAGCCTTTCGCCGATGACTGGAATTTCGCCGTGATGCCGACACTGCCCACCGCTGCCGGAGAACACTGATATGCGCGTCTCGCTCAATGAAATCCAGGTGATCTGCCGCAAGGCCTTCGAGGGTATCGGCTTCGCCCCCGGTGACTGCGAAGACGCCGCCGAGATGATCGCGCGCCTGCAACTGCAAGGCCTCGATGGCATCGGCGCGTTGAAAAAGGCCTTGGCCTTTCTCCACGACGAAGTCGATCGCCCGATCGAAACCTGCTACGAAGATGCCGCGCAGTTGACCCTCGATGCCCACGGCCAAAGTGTCTTGCGCTGCGCCGCCCAGGCGGTGGAGCTGGGTGTCGGCAAGGCGTTGCGCGGCGGCAGTGCGTTGATCCGCATTCGCCATTGCCATAACCGCATCCTGCTGCTCGGCTACCTGGCGCGCTGTGCCCCGGAGGCGCTGAATTTTTGCGTGTACTGGCGTGATGCACGCCAGGAAATGGTTGCCACGTTCAGCGCCGGGCAAACCCGCCCGACCCTGCGGGTGTATGACCTGCCCCAACCGGCGCAGAGCGACGAACAAAGCATCAATGTGCTGATCTCCAGGCACTTCGCGCTGCTGCCGCGACTCAGTGCCGAGGATGCCCTGCCTGCCACCTACCCGCAGCCCGCAGAGGGGCTGGTCGTCGACGATGACGTCTGGACCCAACTGAAAAAACTGGGCGAACGGGTGCTGGTGGAAAGCACCGAGGAGTCGCGTCGGCGCGGTGCTGGCGAAAGCAGCGATGCCCGATAAAACCTTGCAATGTTCCAGGAATCAATCAATGAAACACGCGATCAAGACTGACCTTTTCGCCTCGCGCGCGCCACTGGAATGGGCGGTGGTCGGCAACGGCACGCTGTACACCGCACAGATCCCCATCGACCGCGAAGGCCAGGTCGTCAGCGGCGGCATCGAAGCGCAAACCCGGCAGAGCCTGGACAATCTGCGCCATACCCTGCAAGCCGCCGGCAGCGACCTGGACGCGGTTACCCAGGTGCTGATCTACGTCACCGACCGTAGCTACCTGGCGACGGTGAACGCGATCTATGGCGAGTATTTCCAGGCGCCCTACCCCAACCGGGCAGCCATTGTCGTGGCCGGGTTGGCTCGGGAGGAGATGTTGGTGGAACTGGTGGTGTACGCCTGTCTCTGACGGCCCACCAATTGCTGCCGCAACGGCCACTTAGGGTTTGATGAAAACCCTGTGGGAGCGAGCCTGCTCGCGATGGTCGTCAACGAAAACGCTGGCTGCCTGACACCCCGCGGTGCTTGCTCCTCCATCGCGAGCAGGCTCGCTCCCACAGAGTCGCCCCATACCCTTCGTCGGGTGCACGATCCGGCAAGCAAAACGCCTCCCCGCCGCCTTGAACCTTGTCCCAAGACGCCAGTCTTAGACGGGCATTTTTTCCTCCTACCCATCGTTGTCATCTCATCAGAGCTGTCCGCACCATGCGCCCAACCGCCCTCGCCTTGCGCTTCACTTCGCTGTGCCTGTTGACCTCGCTGCCCCTGATTTCCACCCCCGCCCACGCCGGTGCGGAGCGACAATTGGTGGACGCCATCAACGATTACCGAGCCCATCCGGAAGATTGCGCAAGGCGTCCCGCCCAACGCTTGTCGCCGCTGGCCCTGAAGTCGAGCCTGGCCTTGCCGGTCGGCTACGGCGGTGGCTTGCGCGACCGCTTGAAAGCTTCCGGGTACCAGGCCGTGGCGGTGCGCTCCATTCGCGTGGTGGGTGCCCAAGATGCCGAGGAGGCCTTTGAGATGCTGCAGAGTGATCATTGCGCCGCCTTGCTGGATAACCAGTATGCCGACATAGGCGTCAGTCGCAGTCGCGGTGAATGGCAAGTGGTGCTGGCGCGGCCTGTGCTGGACAGTCGGATGAGCGATCCGCGCAGCGTCGGCAAAACCTTGCTCGCCCAGGTCAATGCCGCCCGGGCCAAACCGCGCCTGTGCGGTCGCCAGCGCTTTGCCGCCGCGCGGCCCTTGGCCTGGAATGCCAGCCTCGGCGCGGCGGCGCAAGGGCACAGCAAAGCCATGGCCTACGGCAATTACTTCGCCCACCGCGACCCCGATGGCGACATGCCCGCCGACCGCGCGCGCGCCGCAGGTTTCCGTGGCCGACAGATTGGTGAAAACATCGCCGCCGGCCAAGGTTCACCGAACAAGGCCATGGCCGGCTGGCTGGCCAGCCCCGGGCATTGTGCCAACCTGATGAACCCGATATTCACGCAAGTGGGTGCCGCCTATGCGACGGACGCACGCAGTGATCAAGGCGTTTACTGGACGATGCTGTTCGGCGCGCAATGACCGCTGCACCGGGCATCATCGCGATGCCCGGTACTTCGGCAAGCGGTTACTTCACCAGCCGGGTTTCCCGAGACGGCCGGTAACCGAAATAGGCGCTGTAGCACTTGCTGAAGTGGCTCGGTGATACGAAACCGCAGGCCACCGAGACTTCAACGATGGTCAACGTGGTGTGCTGCAGCAATCGACGTGCCTCGGTGATACGCAGATCCATGTAGTAGCGCTGGGGTGTCGTGCCCAGTTGCTCCTTGAACAGACGCTCGATCTGCCGGCGAGATCGACCGGCATAAAGACAGAGCGCCTCCATCTCCAGCGGCTCTTCCAGATTGGCGTCCATCAGATTGACCACCTCCCTCAGCGGGCCACTGACGGACACATTCAAGGTGGGTTTGATGCGCCGGTAACGGGACGCTTCAAACGCCAGGATATCTTCGATACCGTCAGTCAACGCCTTGTCATGCAAACCCCTGATCCACTCCAGCGCCATGTAGAAACTGCCCGTTGGGCTGGACGCCGTCAGGCGGTCGCGATCGACCACGTAGGCTTCGCTGGTGACCTGGGTGAGCCTGGCGATTTCCGCCAGCGCCGGACGATGCTCCGGGTGCATGGCGCAGCGATAGCCGTCGAGCAATCCGGCTTGCCCGAGAAACCAGGCGCCGTTCCAGATGCCAGCCAGCGCAACCCCCTGTTCGGCCGCGTCGCGCAACAAGCCGGTCAAACCGTCGTCGGCCTTGAGGGCCGTGCGGTAGCCGCCACAGACAACCAACAGGTCCAGCGCTTGTATTTCGATCGGGTCCAGGCGCGCATCGGGTCGAATCACCAACCCCAGGTCGCTGACGACTTCCCCTTCGGACAACCCGAAGGTTTTCGTCGAAAACAGCTCGGGTCGCAGCAGGTTGGCGGTGACGATGGTGTCGAGCGCCTGGGTGAACGCCGGCAAGGAAAAATGTTCCAGCAACAGGAAGCCGGCCCGGGCCCGCACGGACTGGCCTTCATGGTCTTTGAGGTAGCGAAGGTTTTTACCCTTCATGGCACCGCTGAACTGACGTCGCTCTACCAACGTTCGCCTCGCCTTTCGTGTTGATCAAGATGAGATATTTCCCGCATCGATAGCCGTCTCTCGCGGCGGCTATCGATGCGCGCTCTGTTTACGCCAGTTGCACCCCATGAGCAAGTACAGTGGGTTGTGATCGTTCCCACGCTCTGCGTGGGAATGCATCCTGTGACGCTCCGCGTCAGCATTGCGCATGGCTCACGTCCTGCGTCGTCAGCGGAACGCGGAGCGTCCCTGGCGGCATTC
>NZ_APIO01000023.1:0-4019 GCF_000408945.1 Pseudomonas sp. G5(2012) | reverse complement strand
TACCGCAGCAACGGATATGTACACCTGAAAAAAATCGCGTAACACAAAGCCTTACCCCTGCCGCCGCAGACGAGCAAGTGTCATGGCAGTGTCCTCGATCATATCCTCCTGCCCACCAACCATCCCACGACGTCCCATCTCAACAAGAATTTCCCGAGCTGACACGCCGTACTTCTTCTCGGCGCGCTTGGCGAATAGCAGGAACGAGCCATAAACCCCGGCGTAGCCCATGGTCAGTGCATCGCGGTCGCTGCGGATCGGGAAGTCCATGATCGGTACCACCAGGTCTTCAGCCACATCCTGGATGCCGAACACACTGACGCCGGTGTCGATACCCATGCGATCACACACCGCCACCAGCACTTCCATCGGCGTGTTGCCCGCGCCGGCACCGAGTCCTGCGCAGGCGGCGTCGATGCGATTGGCCCCGGCGGCAATCGCAGCAATGGAGTTGGACACACCCATCGACAGATTGTGGTGGCCATGAAAGCCAATTTCGGTCTCAGGCTTGAGGGCCGCGCGCATCGCCGTCACGCGAGCACTGACGTCGTGGGGCAGCAGATAGCCCGCCGAATCGGTCAGGTAGATGCAGTTGGCGCCGTAGCTTTCCATCAGCAAGCCCTGCTTGACCAGGCCTTCAGGGCTGTTCATGTGGGCCATCATCAGGAAACCGACGGTGTCCATGCCCAGGCTGCGGGCGTGCGAGATATGTTGTTCGCTGACATCGGCCTCGGTGCAATGGGTGGCCACGCGAATGGTATTGACCCCCAGTTCATGGGCCATTTTCAGATGATCGACGGTGCCGATGCCAGGCAGCAGCAGGGCTGAGACCTTGGCCTTTTTCATCAATGGGATCACTGCCGACAGATACTCTTCGTCGGTGTGGGCCGGGAAGCCATAGTTCACCGAGCTGCCGCCCAGGCCGTCGCCGTGGGTGACTTCGATCAGCGGCACGCCGGCCGCGTCGAGGCCGCAGGCGATGTCTTTCATCTGTTGCAGGCTGATCTGGTGACGCTTGGGGTGCATGCCGTCGCGCAGGCACATGTCGTGAACGGTGATGCTTTTGCCGCGAAGATCCATGGTCGACTCCTTATGCGTGAGCGGTTTGGGCAGTAGCGGTGAGTACCAGCTCGCCCTTGAGGATTTCCTCGGCGAACATCTCGGCGGTGCGCGCTGCGGCGGCAGTCATGATGTCCAGGTTGCCGGCGTACTTGGGCAGGTAGTCGCCCAGGCCTTCGACTTCCATGAAGATCGACACCCGATTGCCGTCGAACACCGGGCCGTTGACCAGCTTGTAGCCGGGCACGTAGCGCTGCACTTGCTCGATCATGGCCTCGATGGCGGCGGTGATCGCGGGCTGGTCGGGTTCGCTGGCGGTCAGGCAATGCACGGTGTCGCGCATGATCAGCGGCGGCTCGGCGGGGTTGATGATGATGATCGCCTTGCCTTTCTTCGCACCGCCGACCTTTTCCACGGCGCTGGCGGTGGTGCGGGTGAACTCGTCGATGTTTTTGCGGGTGCCGGGGCCGACCGACTTGGACGCGGCGGTGGCAATGATCTCGGCGTATTCCACCGGCTGCACGCTGGACACTGCCGCCACCAGCGGAATGGTGGCCTGACCGCCGCAGGTGACCATGTTGACGTTCATCACACCCAGGCCCAGTTGCGCCTTGAGGTTGACCGGTGGCACGCAATACGGGCCGATGGCCGCCGGAGTCAGGTCGATCATCAACACGCCCAGGGCATTGAGCTTGCGCGAGTTCTGGGCGTGGACGTAGGCCGACGTGGCGTCGAAGGCGATCTGGATCTGGTCTTCGAGGACATGCGGGAGCAATCCGTCCACGCCGTCTGCGGTGGTTTTAAGGCCCAGCTCGCGTGCTCGTGCCAGACCTTCGGAGGTGGCGTCGATGCCCACCATCCACACCGGTTCCAGCACCTCGCTGCGCATCAGTTTGTACAGCAGGTCGGTGCCGATGTTGCCCGGCCCGATCAGCGCGCATTTGATCTTTTTACTCATGGTTTTTTGGCTCCTGAAGAGGGAAGGGCGATTCACGGGACAAAGCGCAGGCTGGCTTCGCCCAGGCCGGTCATGGACAGGCTGATGTGGTCACCGGCGATCACCGGCACCAGCGGCGCCAGGGCACCGGAAAGAATGATTTCGCCACGGCGGAACGGGATGCCCAGCTCGCCCAGGGTATTGGCCAGCCAGGCCACTGCCGCGCAAGGATGGCCTTGCACCGCCGAGCCCAGGGCCGAGCCTGCCGGTTGGCCGTTTTTGCTCATTTGCATGTGCACCGCGGCCAGGTCCAGCGAGCGCGGGTCGATGCGCTGGGAGCCGAGGGCGAACACACCGCACGAGGCGTTGTCGGCCACGGTGTCCTGGATGCGGATCTGCCAGTCGTCGATACGCGAGTCGACGATCTCGAAGCACGGCACCACCCATTGGCTGGCGGCCAGCACGTCCTCGGCACGGATGCCCGGGCCTTGCAAATCTTCGCCGAGAATAAAGGCGATTTCGCCTTCGGCCCGGGGCTGTATCAGGTTGTAGCGGGCCAGGCTGACGTCACTGCCATCCTCGACCTGCATGGCATTGGTGAGGAAGCCGAAATCCGGTTGGTGGACATCGAGCATTTCCTGCACGGCGCGGCTGGTGACCCCGATTTTCTTGCCGATCACGTGCTCGCCGAGAGCTTCACGGCGCTGCAGGAACTGCAGGGAAATCCCGTAGGCCTGCTCCAGGGTGATCTGCGGATAGCGGCGGGTCAGGGGGGGCAGCGTCTGCCTGCTGCGCAGGGCGTTGAACAGCTCGTCACCGAGCGCGTTGATCAAATGGGCGTCCATGGCGAGGGCTCCAGAGGGGTGGAAGAAAAAAGGCCCGCCCCAACGTCATCAGGGGCGAACCCAAAGGAGTGGGTCAGCCGGGCCAGACCGACGAGTCGGCACCGCCATCGACATCAATGATCTTGCCGGTCACCCAGGCCGATGCGGGGCTGGCCAGGTACAGCGCGGCGGCGGCGATGTCTTGCGGGGTGCCCAGGCATTTGAGCGGGGTGTTGTTTTCCATGACCTGGCGCATGGCGGCAGGCATCACGCCGTTAAGTGCTTCGGTCAGGGTGGGGCCGGGGGCGACGGCGTTGACTCGGATTTGCGGCGCGAAGTCCTGGGCGAGCAGGCGGGTCAGATGGCTGAGGGCCGCCTTGGCCGTACCGTAGGCGCTGAAATGGCGCTGGGCATAACGCGCCGCCACTGAGCTGATATTGATGATGTTGCCGCCGCCGGCCTCGCGCATCAGCGGTACGCACAACTGGCAGAAGGCGTAGGTGGTGGCGACGTTGAAGTTCAGCACCTGGGCGAACTGCTCGGGTGTCATGGTCATCGGGTCATTGGGCCCGCCACCGCCGACGTTGTTCACCAGATGAGTGATCCGGCCCATGTGCTCGACGCTGTGGCGCACCAGTGCCTGGCGTTGCTCGGCATCGTTGACGTCGCAGGCGAAGGCCAGGGCGCGCCGACCGAGGGCGCGAACTTCCTCGGCCACGGCCTGCACTTCGTCCAGCGAACGTGCCGAGCACACCACATCGGCGCCGGCTTCGGCATACGCCAGGGCAATCGCCCGACCGATACCGCGGCCGCTGCCAGTGACGATGGCGACGCTGCCGTCCATTTGGAAACGCTGCAAAATACTCATGGCCCTTGCTCCGTGGGGTCGATTTTGGATGGGTTTACTATCACTGCGGTGATCGGGTTGGGCATCGTCTCAACGGACTAGCGGGGGGCTGGATGAGGTGGGTTGGTGTACATATCCGTTTCTTCGGTAACGGCCACCCATGGTTTCGCTCTTACTGTAGGAGCGAGCATGCTCGCGATGGAGGTCAACGATGACGCGGGAAGCCTGACTCCCCGCGGTGCTCTCAGGTTTTTCGTCGGAACGCCGCCCGGAGCATGCTCGCTCCTACGGGGCCCGCCGCGATGGGCCATCCCTGGCCCAGCGCGGCTAAACGGCATCCATGCCGGTTTAC
>NZ_APIO01000022.1:0-22265 GCF_000408945.1 Pseudomonas sp. G5(2012) | reverse complement strand
TCGCTGTAAGAGCGAAACCGCCAGCCGCCATCACCGAAGAAACGGATAAGCTCCCAATCCAATCCAATCCAATCCAATCCAATCCATACATATAACGTCAAGCTTAAGTAAACAGCATTGCTTGTAGGAGCGAGCCTGCTCGCGAAAAGCCTGAGAGCGCTGCAGGGTGTCAGGCTTCCAGCGTTATCGTTGTCGTCCATCGCGAGCAGGCTCGCTCCTACAAATGCATTTAGCGCAAGGCCCGGGGGGTTACCACTGCACGCCAAAAACTTCGCGCAGCTCATCCAGCGCGGCCTGGTCGAGCGGGGCCGGCTTGGGGTTGCTCATCAGCCACAGGCGTGCGGTTTCTTCCAGCTCTTCCAGGGCATAACTGGCCTTCGACACCGAGCTTTCCCACACCACCGGACCCAGGCGTTCGAGCATCACCCCGCGCACGCTGTTGGCCAGTTGCGCCACCCGCTCGGCGACCTTTGGCGAGCCGGGACGCTCATAGGCGATCAACGGGATGTGCCCGACCTTCATCACCTGGTAGGGCGTCAGCGGCGGCAGGATGTCATCCTGCTGCCAGACCCCGGCCAGCGTCAACGCCACCAAATGCGTGGAATGGGTATGGACCACGCCGCCGACACCCGGGTTGCGATCATAGACCTCACGGTGCAAGCCCAGGGTCTTCGACGGTTTGTCGCCGCTGACCCATTCCCCGGCCAGGTTGACCTTGGAAATGGCGGCCGGGTCCAGACGGCCCAGGCAGGCGTCCGTGGGTGTGATCAACCAGCCATCGTCGAGCCGGGCGCTGATGTTGCCGGCACTGCCTACCGTGTAGCCACGGCTGTACAACTGGCTGCCGACGTCACAGATTTCTTCGCGCAGGGCGTTTTCGTTGCTCATGCTTGAACTCCCGCCAGGTGTTTCAGAGCCTTGGCGAAGAAGTCCGGGCCACCGAAGTTGCCAGACTTGAGTGCCAGGGCCAGTGGTTCGCCGGGCGTGCTGACGCAAGCGGGCACCCCCGGATCAATTTGCGCACCGATCTGCAACAGCTGGATATCCAGGGCTTGCACCACGGCCCCGGAGGTTTCTCCCCCGGCGACCACAAAGCGCCGTATCCCCGCCTGGTGTAGCCCGCTGGCTATCCGGCCCATGGCCTGCTCGACCATATTTCCCGCGCGCTCGGTACCCAGTTCACGTTGTACGGCCTTGACCTCATCCGGGGAACTGGTGGCGTAGATCAGTACCGTTTCCGCCGTGTCAGCGACGAAGGCCAGTGCCTGTTCGATGACCGGCGCTCCCGCCGCCAAGGCCAAAGGGTCGATCCGAAAGGCTGGGCGACCGGCCTGCAGCCAGCTCGCCACTTGCCCATTGGTGGCTTGCGAAGCGCTGCCCGCGAGCACCACTTCGCCGCCGTCGACTTTTGGTACGAGGGTGGCGTCCAGCTCGCGAAGTTTGCCAGCCCGTCGGAAGTTATCCGGCAAGCCCAGCGCCAGCCCTGAACCACCCGTCAGTAGCGCAAGACCGGCGCAAGCTTCGCCCAGCAGATGCAGGTCGGCATCGGTCACCGCATCTGCGATCGCCATGCGCACACCCTCGGCGCGAAGCTGCGTGATGCGCGTGCGAATGCTCTCCACGCCTTTGGACACCGTGTCATGGCGCAGCAGGCCGACTTTGCCCTGACTCTGCGCTTGCAGCACCCGAACAAGGTTCGCGTCTGTCATCGGTGTCAGCGGGTGATGCTGCATGCCCGACTCGCTGAGCAACTGGTCCTGCACGAACAAATGCCCACGAAAGACCGTGCGTCCGTTCTCCGGGAAGGCGGGGCAGGCCAGGGTGAAATCACTGTCCAGCGCTTCCAGCAAGGCTTCGCTCACCGGGCCGATGTTGCCGTCAGCGGTCGAGTCGAACGTCGAGCAGTACTTGAAGAAAATCTGTTCGCAGCCACGTTCGCGCAGCCAGCGCAGCGCTTCGAGCGACGCCTCGACGGCGTCGGCGGCCGGCACGGTGCGAGACTTCAGGGCGATGACGATCGCATCGGCGTCGAGGTGTTCGGCAACCTCGGCGCCGGGTATGCCGATGCTTTGCACGGTGCGCATGCCGCCGCGCACCAGCATGTTGGCAAGGTCCGTGGCACCGGTGAAATCGTCAGCGATGCAGCCCAGCAGAGGGCGGGCAGGGGCATTCAACATGTCGGGTTCCTCATCCGGGCAGATAATCAGTCATGTACTGCTTGATCACAGCGCGGAAATCTTCATCTGCGGTGAAGCCCAGGTCCCGGGAATAGGTGGCACAAAAGGACCCCGGCCACGAGCCGACGATGCGCTCGATCGCCGGATTGCGCTCCAGGCTGATCCGCGCGGCCACTTCCGTACCAGCGACCTCGCGCAGGGCATCGATCATCTGTTCGACGGTAATCGACAGGCCCGGCATGTTGATCACCCGACCCTCGGTCATCTGCTCGCCGGCCAGCTCATGACCATGGATCAGGTTGGCGATCGCCTGCGCTGGCGACATCAGCCAGAGCCGCGTATCGAGGGGCACCGGACACACGCTGGGCTGGCCGTTGAGCGGTTCGCGGATGATCCCGCTGGCGAAGCTGGAAGCGGCCAGGTTGGGTTTTCCCGGGCGCACCACGATGGTCGGCATGCGCAGGCTGCGGCCATCGACAAAACCGCGTCGGCTGTAGTCGGCGAGCAGCAGGTCGTTCATGGCTTTTTGCGTGCCATAGGAACTCTGCGGTGCCCACACCTGATCATCGCGCACGCGTTCCGGCAGTTGCCCGCCGAATACCGCGACGGAGCTGGTCATCACCCATTTTGGGCAGGTACCGAGCAAGCGAATGCGTTCGAGCATGTTCTGGGTCGCGGTGAAGTTGATGCGCATGCCCAGTTCGAAGTCGGCCTCCGCCTGGCTGGAAACCACCGCAGCCAAATGGAAGATGCTGTCGGTGCTGGCGTCGATCAGGCTGTCCAGCACTTCAGGGTTGGCGATATCGCCACACACCACCATTACCCGCGGATCATCGATGCCCTCGAGCGCGACCCTGTCGAAGGCGACGATTTGCCCGATGGGCTGGGGCTGGCCTGCACGGTCGGTCAGCGAGCCGCGCAGCAGCAGGGCTTCGATCAGACGGCGGCCAAGGAAGCCGGCTGCACCGGTCACGAGAATTTTCATGAGTTACTCCAAACGTCAACGGTTGACGAGTTTTCCGGGAATTCGGAAGACCAGCAGGGCGCCGAGGAACAACGCGCTTGCCATCACATACATGCCGATCGTGGTGCTGTGGGTCGTGTCCTTGAGGAAGCCCATCAGGTACGGCGAGACGAAACCCGCGAGGTTGCCCCAGGAGTTGATCAGGGCAATGCCGGCGGCCGCGGCGGTGCCACCGAGGAAGGCGGTAGGCAGGCTCCAGAACAGCGGCAGGGTGCTCATGGCCCCCATGGAACCCAGGGTCAGGCCGATCATCGAAATCGTGAAGTTGTCGCTCCAGGTGGCGGAGATGAACAGGCCGATACCGCCCAGCACCGCGGTCAGCGCCAGGTGCCAGCGACGCTCGCGCAACCGGTCGGCGCTACGCGACACCAGGATCATGGTCATTGCGGCGGCGGCATAAGGAATGGCGGTGAGCATGCCGACCTGCAAGACATCGCTGACACCGGCCTGGCGGATCAGCGTCGGCAACCAGAAGCCCACGGTATAGAAGCCGGCGATCATGCAGAAATAGATCGCCGTCAGCAGCCAGATGCGCGGCTGCAGGAACACCTCTTTGAGGCTGTGGGTTTGATGGCCTGCAGTTTCGGCGTCGATGCGGGTTTGCAGCAGGGTTTTCTCTTCCCGGGTGAGCCAGCCGGCACTGGAGATGCGGTCGCTGAGGCAGAAGATCACCAGGATACCGACGGCGATCGAAGGCAACCCTTCGAGAAAGAACAGCCATTGCCAGCCAGCAAACCCGTGGTCACCGTTGAAGGCGCTCATGATCCAGCCGGACAGGGGCGCACCGATCAGTCCCGAGAGCGGCACTGCCGTGGCGAACAGGGCGTACATCTTGCCGCGGCGATGGGTCGGGAACCAGTAGGACAGGTAGAGGATGACACCCGGGTAGAACCCGGCCTCGGCGATGCCCAGCAGGAAGCGCATGATGTAGAAGGACATCGGCGTACTGACCAGGGCCATGGCCGAGGAGATGATGCCCCAGGTGATCATGATGCGTGCGATCCACAACCGCGCACCGACGCGATGCAGGATCAGGTTGCTGGGAATTTCCACGAGGAAGTAGGCAATGAAGAAGATCCCTGCGCCGAGACCGTAGACGGCTTCGGAAAACTGCAGATCGTCGGACATCTGCAGTTTGGCGAAACCCACGTTCACCCGATCCAGATAGGCGACGAGGTAGCACAGCAGCAACAGCGGCAGGATACGCCACGCGGCTTTGCGATACGCAAGGTCCTCGAAGCGATCGGCGGGCGCGATGGCACCGGTTTGAATCACTGATTCAGTCATGTGTTTCCCCCATCCTTATTTTTGTAGTGGGTGACGTTGTTTTTGTCGGATTTACATGAGCAGCGGTTTTTTATCATAATACGTCATACGAATTCAAGGCGTAGAATCCAAAGAGGACGACGGGTCTAAAATGCAGTACCGTTCACCGATTTCAGCCCAGAGAAGCCTATGCCCACTCCTGACAAATCCCCCTGTTCCGCCGAGGCACTGGCCGTTCTGAAGGACTCCGCCAAGGGCACGCTGTCCGATCAGGTGACGGCGGCCCTGAAGGCCTATATCGCCAACGGCGAAGTACTGCCGGGTGCTCGCCTGCCCACTGAGCCCGTGCTCTCGGAGCGTTTCGGGGTGAGCAGGACGGTCATCCGCGAGGCGATCTCGCGCCTGAAGTCAGCCGGCCTGGTCGAGGTCCGCCAAGGCAGCGGCACCGTCGTCAGCGAAGGTGCGCACATCAAGGCGTTCACCATCGACCTGGACGTCAGCGGGTCGATCGAGGCGGTATTGCGGGTCACCGAACTGCGTCGCGGTATCGAAGGGGAGGCGGCGGCACTGGCGGCACAGCGGCATTCGCCGGCGCAACTGGAGGCCATCCACCAGGCGCTCAAGGCCATCGATGCCGCCGAGCAGGCGGGGCGCGATGGCGTCGAGGAAGACCTGGCGTTCCATCACTCCATTTCCAGGGCAACGGGCAATCCGCTGTACCCGTCACTGCACGAGTTCATCGCGCAGTACATCAAGGAAGCGATCCGCATCACCCGCTCCAATGAAGAGCGTCGCCACGACCTGGCCAGGACGGTGCATGTCGAACACTCCGCCGTGTACGAGGCCATCGCCGCACGAGACCCCGAAGGCGCGCGCCATGCCGCGCTCAATCACATCAACAATGCGGTCGAGCGGCTCAAGAGTGCCGATCCCGCGTTCTGGCAGAATCCGGGGGCGAGAACCTCCTAGCCTGATCTGTAACGGCCCGGATTACCGGCGAAGGCTGCGTAGAATGTTGCGCTGACCTTTCGGCCCTCTTCGCCGGCAAGCCTGGCTCCTTCGGTGTTTGTTTGCACCGGGCGAGGCGTCGTGATCACCACTGGCCTGTAGGAGCCCGGCTTGCCGGCGAAGGCGACCTCGAATATTGCATTTACCTGTCTGGCCTCATCGCTGGCAAGCCAGCTCCTACAAAATCTGCGCAGGGCGTTGACTCATGGGTGCCGGATTTCCTGCCTATGTCTTACAGCAGGCTCCACGACACCCCGACATACACCCCCATACCTTCACCCGGCGTCGACCGCGCCGCGTCCAGCCCTTTGTCGTCGTAGCCCGGCGTGACGGTAGCGGCGTAGTGCTTGTCGGTCAGGTTGCGCATGTCCACCCAGGTCTGCCAGTCACCCTTGGGCGCGTTGTAGCCCAGGGTCGCGCCGAACAGTGCGTAGGGATCGGCGTAGTAGCTGTTGGCGTAGTCGACCGCCACCTTGGACACCCATTGCGTGTTGAGCGCGGCGAAGAAGCCCTGGGGCCAGTCGTAGCGCAGTTCGCCCTGGTAGTAGTGCATCGGCAGGCCTGGCAGGCGGTTGTCGCCGAAGCGCTCGTCGTCCTGGTAATGGAAGTCACTGAAGGTGTAGCTCTGGCGCAGGCTCAGTTGACCGCCATCGTTACCCGACCACAGGTTGCTCGACAGGCTGGCTTCCACGCCCTGGTGCACGGTAGGGCTGGCATTGAGTTCGTAGGGCGTGGTGGCGTTGGCATCCGGTAACACCGAGAGCAATTCGTGGCGTACCTGGGCGTAGTACCAGGCCAGGCTCCATTGGCCCATCGCGCTGTCGCCGCGCCCGCCCAGTTCCAGGGTGGTCGCGGTCTGGTTTTGCAGCTCTATCGGGTCGCGCTGGGTGCCGGTAGCAGGGCCGCTGCCTTCGGGGAAGCGGATGTTGGAGCTGTAGATCAGCGACCAGGGGTGCGGTGCCTCGACCGAGCGGCTGAGGTTGCCGAACAGTTGCAGGTCGGGTGTGAGTTGGTAGCGCAGCCCCAGGCGCGGGGCATAGTCCCAGTCGCCCTGACTGGTCTTGCCACCGCCTTGCGGGTAAGTCACCGCGCTTTCCCGGCGGGTGTAGATGGCTGCCAGGCCCGTGGTCAGCCATAGGTCGTCTGCAATCTCCAGGTCATTGCCCGCATGCAGGACGCTGTCCGAACCCTGGTAGGTGAAGTTGCGCATGGGCGTGCCTGGCGCATAACCGGCGGTGTTGCCGGTGGGGATGCGCACCTGCTCGCTGGCGCCGGCGTTGGGCAGGTGCTTGGTCATGCGCAGGCCCAGCGTGCTCTGGCTTTGCAGGCCCCAGAGGGTGTCGCGACGCTTGTAGTCGAGGGTGCCGCTGACATCCGTGTAGGCCACCTTCAGGCGGTTGGGACCTTCGCGCAAGTCCATGGGGTAGTCATGGTAGGCAAGGCCGGCCTGGATGCTCGAATCGTCATCGATGAACCAGGTGGTCTTGTTGCCGATGAAGGTGCTGCCCGGCTGTTCACGGCGATCGTCGCGCGCCACGTAGGCAGGGTTGGCCGCGCGCGGGTCGTGCTCGATGCTGTGCTTGGTGACCCGGCCGGCGAGGTCGTTGTCGGTCTGGCGGTAGCGCAGGTAGAAGCGCGTTTCCAGGTTCGGGTTGAAGCGATAGCCGAAGTTGGCGATGGCGCCCTGGCTCTCGCTGGCGGAGTGATCCTGGTAGCCGTCCGAACGGGCGTCGGTCAGGGCCAGGTAGTAGTCGAAGTCCCCCAGCACCTGCCCGGAGCTGACCTGGCGCTGCTGATAACCGTGGCTGCCCGTGGCATAGCGTACCTGCAACCGTGGTGCGTTGTAGCCGGTATGGCTGACGTAATCGATGGCCCCGCCCAAAGCTAGGGCACCGCGGTCGAAACCGTTGGCGCCGCGCAGCACCTCCACATGGTCAAGCCATAGCGGCTCCAGCAGCTCATAGGGCGTGCCGCCGGGACCGGTCAGCGGCAGGCCGTCGAGCATGGCGTACAGGCCCGAGGCATGGGCGCCCGGCGCACGGTTGATGCCCGACCCGCGGATCGAGATCTTCACGCCTTCATTGCCTGCCGACTGGGCATAGATGCCTGGCTGATAAGCCAGCACATCCTGATTGCTCGCTACCCGGCCCTGCAGGGGGCGGCGCATGTCGACCACGTTGGTGCCGCCGGGTACCTGGTCGAGCCGCGCCTTGGCGTCCTCGATCCCCTGGTCCTCGTCACTCGGGTTGTCGGCCCCGATCAGCACTTGCCCCAACTCCAGGCCCTGGCCCTGGGCGATCGCCGGACAAACAAGGGCCAGGCCCAGCAACGCGGCGGACAGGGATTGGGGCGAGGGCATTGAGAAAACTCCAGACAGGGGGAAACGGGCAGTGAAGTCTGCGACGCATGAAAGAACGAACGGAGCACATGATGATTTTGCTGTTGCGCCAGGAACAGGCTTATCGGCAGGGGCGAGCCTGGCGTGAAATGGCGACCGTCCATGTCGTCGCGCTGCGGGAGGGCGCCTACTGTCGAACAGGCGCAAGGTTCACTGTAGGAGCGAGCATGCTCGCGATGGTCGTGAACGATAACACGTTGAACCAGATGCCCCGCAGCGCCCTCTGGTTTTTCGCGAGCATGCTCGCTCCTACAGGTAGGCAGTCGCGGTTGTTTCAGCGTTTGTTCAACGCTGCTTCCGCCGCCGCGATTTCAGCCTGGCGCTTGAGGATCACGTCGCCCACCGGCGGTCCCTGGAAGCGTCGCGCTTCGAAACCGAACCAGACGATGGCCGTCAACACCAGGAAGCCGATGGTGATGTACAACGCCCAGTCGTTCGGTGGCTGGATGCCGATGACGAAAATGATCACCATCGACACGACCGAGAGCAGGGCGAACACCGTGTACCAGAAGCGCCCCATGTTCCACGGCCCCATGGTCGGCCATTTTGCGCTCCCGTAGGCAAACAGGCCCAGTACGATGGGAATGATGAAGGAGAAGAACAGGAAGATCACCGTGCAGGAGACCACGATGGTGTACACCGGCGTTTCTCCGATCGATATCACCGACGATCCCCAGACGAACAGCACCGCCAGTGTGGCACCGGTCCAAATGGCTGCCACCGGGCTGCGAAAGGTTGGCGAAACCGAGGCCAGGGCTTTGGAGCAAGGCAGGCCGCCGTCGCGGGAAAACGCGAAGATCATGCGTGAAACCGAGGTCACGGTCGCCAGGCCACAGAGCACCTGCGAGATGAAAATCGCCACGTACAAGCCGTCCTTGAGCAGCGGGTTAACTTGGGTATTCATGGCCCAGAAGAACACGCTCCAGCCTTGCTTGGCCGCTTCGTCCATGCTCGGCAACATCAGCACGAATGCGCTGAGCATCACCCAGCCGAACAGCAGCGACCAGACCACCGACATGACCATTCCCCGCGGCACCGACATGGCCGCATTACGGGTTTCCTCTGAGGTGTGGGCAGAGGCGTCGTAGCCAGTGATGGTGTAGATCGGCAGCAGCAGGCCGAGCATGAAGACCCAGCCGTTGGAGACTTCCGGCCAGACGCCGCCACCCGCCGCGCCAGAGTAGTTGCCGAAGGTCACCAGCCGGGAGAACTCGTAGCTGGGGGCTGATATCAGGCAGACGATGGTCAGCGCCAGTGCGGTGGCGAAGATCAGGTAGCCGGAGAAATCGGTGAGCCTGGCGGTCAGGCCGATCCCCAGGTGATTGCACAGGGCCTGGAGACCCGTGAGGATCGCCAGGAAAATCACCCGGGTCGTGGTGGTGTCTTCCATGCCCAGCGTGGGGCCAAAGGCGCCGAAAAAGAAGTAATAGGTGCCGACGTTGATCGCCCCGAGCACCGTGACCAGCCCCAGCAGGTTGAACCAGGCCGTGAGCCAGCCGGTGAAACGGTTGCCGAGGATCGAGCCCCAGTGATACAGGCCGCCTGCGGTGGGGTAGGCCGAGGAAATCTGCGCCATGGCCAGGGCGAACACGCCGGAAATCAGGCAACCGATCGGCCAGCCAATACCGATCGACGCACCGCCGGCGCCCGAGGTGCCCTGCGCCAGTGAGTTGATACCACCGGAAAGGATGCAGATGATCGAAAAGGAAATCGCAAAGTTGGAGAAAACCCCCATTCGTCGCGACAACTGCTGGGCATAGCCCATGCTGTGCAGCACCTTGACGTCATCGTCGTGCGCGTCGGTGCCGGGCTGGCTTGCTGTGTTCATTGTCGTGTGCCCCTTCAGGTTTTCATACGCAGCCATCCGGCGCTCCGGATGGATTGGCTTTCAACCCCTTGTCGTACTGCTCCTGTTTCCTATTGGTGAAACCTGCCTGCTTTTATGTAGGAACGAGCATGCTCGCGATGGAGGTTAACGATTACACGGGGTGTCAGGTTCCCCGCGTTATCGTTGAGGTTCATCGCGAGCAGGCTCGCTCCCACAGTCAGGTTCCCCGCGTAATCGTTGGCGTCCATCGCGAGCGTGCTCGCTCCTACAGAAGGCGGCCGTGGAGGGCCGCCTGGAAAATTTCCGCTACACCGGCCCGGGTCAAGGGCAGCGGGTTGCCGCCGGCCGACGGGTCGACCACCGCCATGTCGGCGATCAGGTCGGCTTGCTGGTCATCCACCCCCAGCTCGAACAGCGTATGCGGCACGGCGATGTCCTTGCGCAATTTGAGGACGAAGGCCAGGAAACTGTCGAAGCCCGGGGAGGGCAGGTGCAGGTACGCTGCCAGGCGTGTGATGCGTTCCTCGATGGCCGGACGATTGAACTTCAGCACATAGGGCATCAGGGTGGCGTTGGTCATGCCGTGGTGGGTGTCATACAGCGCGCCGATCGGATGCGCGAGAGCGTGCATCCCGCCCAGGCCTTTCTGGAATGCAGTGGCGCCCATCGCCGCCGCCGCCAGCATTTGCCCGCGTGCATCGAGGTCCGAAGGGGTGTGGACGGCACGCACCAGGGCATTACTCACCAGGCGCATGCCTTCGACCGCAATGCCATCGGCCATGGGGTGGAAACCGGGGGCGCAGTACGACTCCAGGCAGTGCGCCAAGGCGTCCATGCCTGTGCCGGCGGTAACTTTGGCCGGCATGCCGACGGTCAGGGCGGGATCGCTGATGACCACGCGCGGCATCATTTTCGGGTGGAAAATGATGCGCTTGGTGTGGGTGCGATCGTCGATGATCACCGCGGCCCGACCCACTTCCGAGCCCGTACCCGCAGTGGTCGGCACCGCGATGACCGGGGCAATGCGGCTTTCATCGGCGCGGGTCCAGTAGTCGCCGATGTCTTCGAAATCCCAGACCGGGCGGGTTTGGCCACTCATGAAGGCGATGAGCTTGCCCATGTCCAGGCCGCTACCCCCGCCAAAGGCCACCACGCCATCGTGGTTGCCCGCACGCCAGGCGTCGAGCCCGCCTGCCAGGTTGGCTTCGACCGGGTTGGGCTTGAGGTCGCAGAACAGCGCGGCGCCCAACCCCGCATCGCGCAAGGCGTCCAGCGCAGCCGTGGTGATCGACGCGCGCCCCAGGCCGCTGTCGGTGACCAGCAGCGGGCGCTGGATCCCCTGGCTGCGACAGACCTCGGCCAGTTCCGCGATGCGGCCGACACCGAAGCGGATGCTCGTGGGGTAGTTCCAGTTTCCAGTCAGGCTCATGGCTCAGATCTCGTGGCGCAGATGGAAGGATTTGGCGCGGGTCAGGTGTTCGTATCCCAAGCGGGAAAGGGTCACGCCGCGGCCACTGTTCTTGACCCCGGTCCAGGCCAGGGCCGGGTCCAGGTAGTCGCAGCGATTCATAAACAGGGTGCCGGTTTCGATCTGCTCGCCCAAGCGTTCGGCGGCGGCCAGGTCCCGGGTCCAGATGGACGCGCTGAGCCCGAACTCACTGTCGTTCATCAAGGCGACGGCCTCGTCGTCGCCGGCAACCGGCATGATGCCGACCACTGGCCCGAAGCTTTCATCGCGCATCACCGACATCCGGTGGTTCACATCCACCAGCACTTGTGGAGCCAGATAGGCGCTGCCGGGCACATCGGCGGCGAAGGCTTGCGCGTCGATCAGCGCCGTGGCGCCCTCACTCAATGCCTCGGCGATCTGCCCGCGCACGAAATCGGCCGCTTGTGGATTCACCATCGGTCCGAGGGTGGTGGCGGGGTCCAATGGATTGCCCAGCACGTACTGGCGGGTCAATTCGGCGAAACGCTGGATGAAGGCCGGATAGATTGCCTGATCGACATAGATGCGCTCCACGGCGCAACAACTTTGTCCCGAGTTGAAGAAGCTGCCGTCCACCAGGTTTTCCACCGCGTGTTCGAGGTCGGCATCGGCCCGAACGTAGGCAGGGTCCTTGCCGCCGAGCTCCAGGCCGGTGCCAATGAAGCCTGTGAGTGTCGCCTGCTGGACGATCTTGCCGGCCTCCACCGAGCCGGTGAAATTCACCTGCTGTATGTCGCCGGAGACGATGGCCAGCGCAGTCGAGGCGTGGTCAAGCACCAGGTTCTGGAACAACCCTTCAGGCAGATGCGCCCGACGAAAAGCTTCGGCGAAACGCTCACCCACCAGCAGGGTTTGCGAAGCGTGTTTAAGGATGACGCTGTTGCCAGCCATCAGCGCCGGAATGACCGAGTTGACTGCCGTCAAATAAGGGTAATTCCACGGGGCGATCACCAGCACCGTGCCCAGCGGTTCGCGCTTGATATAGCGCTTGAAACCCGCGACAGGCCCGGGCTCCACCGCTGCCAGAGCTTCAGGCGCAATGGCGATCATGTGCCGCGCACGTTCTTCGAAACCACGCAGTTCGCCGGCGCCGAAACGCACCGGTCGACCCATCTGCCAGGCCAGTTCCGGGACGATGTCATCCTTCATGGCCAGCATTGCGTCCACCGCTGCGCTGCAAATGCCCGCGCGTTCGTTCAGTGGCCGGCGTTTCCACTGCGCCTGGGCATCGGCCGCGGCCGCCAGTGCCCGATAGAGCTGGCCGGTATCGGCGCAGGGACGTTCAGCATAAACCCGGCCATCGACCGGGGAGATGAGTTGAATCGTCTTGGTCATGGCAATCTCAATAGCGCTCGAAACCGCGCTGCAGTTCCCAATCGGTAATCCGCCGGTCGTACTCCTTCTGTTCCCATTCGGCGGTGTGCACGTAGTGATCGATGACCTCGTCACCGAAGGCCTCGCGCAACATGCTCGACTTCTGCAATGCGGCACTGGCCTCACGCAAAGTCTTGGAGACCTCGGGCAAATGCTCGTCTACGTAGGCATCGCCCTCGAAGGGCGCGGCGAGCTCGAGCTTTTCATCGATGCCCGCCAGCCCGGCAGCGATCAAGGCGGCGAAGGCCAGGTAAGGATTGAGATCGGCACCGCCAATGCGACATTCGATTCGGATCGATTTGCTGCCCTCGGCGCACAAGCGAAAGCCCGCGGTGCGATTGTCCCGGCTCCACACTGCGCGGGTAGGGGCGAAGGTGCCGGCCTGGAAGCGCTTGTAGGAATTGATATAGGGCGCGAGAAAGCAGGTGATGTCGTTGGCGTACTTGAGCTGCCCGGCCACCCAGGCACGCATCAGCTTGGACATGCCGAACTCGGCCTTGGCATCGAAGAACAGCGGCTTCTTGGCGTTCTTGTCCCACAGCGAATTGTGGATGTGGCTGCTGGAGCCGGCGGCGTCATAGCGCCACTTGGCCATGAAGGTGATCGCCTTGCCCTGCAGTTGAGCGATCTCCTTGCACGCATGCTTGATGATGACGTGATGGTCGGCCATGGTCATCGCGTCGGCGTAACGGATGTTGATTTCTTCCTGGCCCGGGCCCCATTCACCCTTGGAGTTTTCCACGGGAATGCCGCTGGCCTGCAGATGCTTGCGAATTGCCCGCAGCACCGGCTCTTCGCGAGTGGTCTGCAGGATGTTGTAATCCTCGATGTAGTGCCCGGCGGTTTTCGGCTTGTGGTAGTTGCGCTTGTGGATGGCCTCGTAGCTCTCGTCGAACAGGTAGAACTCCAGTTCTGAAGCGAACATGCCGGTGTAGCCGCGTTCACGCAGGCGCTCGACCTGTTTTTTCAGGATCGCCCGCGGGCTGTGGGGCAGGTCCTCTCGATGGTGATGGTCCAGCACGTCACACAGGACCAGCGCCGTGCACTCAAGCCAGGGCACCTTGCGCAAGGTGCGCATGTCGGGCTTGAGCACGAAGTCGCCGTAGCCTTTGCTCCAACTGGCGGCGGCATAGCCGGGCACCGGCTCCATGTCGATGTCGTCGGCCAGCAGGTAATTGCAGCAGTGGGTTTCTTCATGGCCGCTGTCGATGAAAAACTCGACCTGGAAGCGCTTGCCAACCAGGCGCCCCTGCATGTCGACCATGCACACCAGTACGGTATCGATCTCGCCAGAGGCGGCAGCACGCTTGAGTTGGTCAAAACTGAGGAACGGCTCGGTCATCACGGCAATCCTGCGCAAGTTGTTTGGGCCTGTCTGAGATAGCTGTTGCAGACGCTCTCCAGATAAAACCAACAACTGCCGCCGCGAGCATCGTAGGCAATAAGCTGACGTAAGCTTAGCCTACTGTCGCTTTTCGCAAGTTTTTGCTGCGCAGGGTTTGTGAGCCTCTACAGTCGTTGAACGGCTACTTTCAAACTTTTGAAGAGGAGGCGAGGCATGCAACGATTTACTGGCGGCTGCCTGTGCGGCAATGTGCGGATTACGGCGTCGGGGCAGCCCTACCGGGTTGGCCTCTGTCATTGCCTCGATTGCCGCAAACACCACGGGGCGCTCTTTCACGCCTCGGCGATCTTCCCTGAGGACGCGGTGACGATCGAGGGCGAAACGCGCGACTACGCCGGGCGCTATTTCTGTCCGCGCTGTGGCTCGTCGGTGTTTGCCCGCAGCGACGACGAAATCGAAGTGAACCTGGGCTCGCTCGATGCCCCTGACCAGTTGCAGCCAACCTATGAAAGCTGGACGGTGCGGCGCGAGTCCTGGTTGCCGGCGTTCCCGCTCGCACGGCACTACAAGCACGATCGAGAGGGCACCGGCCGATGTGATGGCTAAATGATATGGCTTGTAGGAGCGAGCATGCTCGCGATGAACGTCAATGATAACGCTGGCAACCTGACACCCAGCGGTGCTCTCAGGTTCATCGCGAGCATGCTCGCTCCTACAGAAGATCAGCGTGTCGTCCTGTCCGTTAGGCGATATCTCCTGGCTTGTTAGCGTTAGCCGGCAATCAGGGCGCGCGCTATTGTGGTCGCACGTTCCCGGCCGCCTGGATGACCCTGATGACTCGCCCCCGTTTCTTGCCCGACAACTTCACCCTGACCCTGGTCGGCGTGGTCCTTCTCGCCAGCCTCCTGCCCGCCAGTGGCCAGGTGGCCGTGGGCTTTGGCTGGTTGACCAATAGCGCTATCGCGCTGCTGTTTTTCCTGCACGGCGCAAAGCTGTCCCGCGAGTCGATCATTGCCGGCGCCGGCCACTGGCGCTTGCACTTGCTGGTCTTTGGCCTGACGTTCGTCCTGTTCCCGCTGCTCGGCCTGGCGCTCAAGCCTGTGCTGTCGCCGATGATCGGCGCCGACCTGTACATGGGCATGCTCTACCTCTGCGCGCTGCCAGCCACCGTGCAGTCGGCGATTGCCTTTACCTCGTTGGCGCGAGGCAACATTCCGGCGGCGATTTGCAGTGCGGCAGCGTCCAGCCTGTTCGGGATCTTTCTCACGCCATTGCTGGTGACCTTGCTGCTGGACGTGCATGGCGAGGGCGGCTCGACCCTCGACGCGATCGTGAAAATCAGTGTGCAGTTACTGCTGCCGTTCATTGCCGGGCAGATCGCTCGCCGCTGGATCGGTGCCTGGGTGGCGCGTAACAAGAGCTGGCTTAAATTTGTCGATCAGGGCTCGATCCTGCTGGTGGTGTACGGCGCTTTCAGCGAAGCGGTGATCGAAGGCATCTGGCACCAGATTCCATTGCGCGACCTGGCCGGGCTGGTGGTCGCCTGCTGTGTGGTCTTGGGGTTGGTGTTGCTGGCGTCCACCGTGCTGGGCAAGGCCTTGGGTTTCAACCAGCAAGACCGCATCACCATCCTCTTCTGTGGTTCGAAGAAAAGCCTGGCCACAGGTGTGCCGATGGCCCAGGTGCTGTTCGCCGGCAGCACCATCGGCGTGTTGATCCTGCCGCTGATGCTGTTCCACCAGATTCAGTTGATGGTCTGTGCGGTGCTGGCCCAGCGGTTCGCCAATCGCCCTGAATCGGTGCCTGAATTGATGGCACAGGTCGACCCTTGATGGTAAGTCGCTGTTTTAAAATAAAATAATGATGCAGGGGGGTTCCCAGGCGGCAAGAAAGTTGATAAATTGCCGCCCATTCCTGCAGGGGGCCATCCACGGCTCTCCAGGTAGCAGCTACAGGGGCGTCGCCAAGCGGTAAGGCAGCAGGTTTTGATCCTGCCATGCGTTGGTTCGAATCCAGCCGCCCCTGCCATCTTTTGATCAGCCGCGCTCGTGCATTGCACGAGCGCGGCTGATTGCATTCTGAATATCCTCTCCCCGCAACAAAATACCTTCCCACTGCACAGTGTCTCCTTCGCAGGCTCACGACAGCTCGTTCGCTCGATCCCGTTTGCCCATGATGACGAGTGGATATCTGCAAGAAGCCGATTATGCTTCTAGAAACCTTGCAGCGATGCGAGGCCGTCAGCCTGTGTGCATGCTTTGCGCAATCCGTAATCCGATGACTTCAGCCCTAGGGCCTGGGTGCGGCTATAAGACAGTGGGTACTCCGGCCTATAACAAGAGCAAGACGGGGAAGACTCATGGCCGCAATCGACAACACAACCACGGGCAGCGCGCCCAACCGCGGGATCACCAAGGAGGAGCGCAAGGTCATTTTCGCCTCGTCCCTGGGCACCGTGTTCGAATGGTACGACTTCTATCTCTACGGCTCTCTTGCCGCGATTATCGCCAAGCACTTCTTTGCTGGCGTCAACGAGACAACGTCCTTCATCTTTGCCTTGCTCGCGTTCGCCGCAGGCTTCGCCGTTCGCCCCTTCGGCGCCATCGTGTTCGGCCGTCTGGGCGACATGATCGGGCGCAAGCACACCTTCCTGATCACCATTGTGATCATGGGTATCTCTACCGCCGTCGTGGGCTTTTTGCCCGGTTACGCGACCATTGGCGTGGCGGCACCGATCATCCTGATCACCCTGCGCCTGTTGCAAGGCCTGGCCCTGGGTGGCGAGTATGGCGGCGCAGCGACTTACGTGGCCGAACATGCACCCAAAGGCAAGCGTGGCTACTTCACCTCGTGGATACAGACCACCGCCACCCTCGGCCTGTTCCTTTCGCTCCTGGTGATCCTGGCCTGCCGTACAGTCCTCGGCAACGAAGCATTTGAGGCCTGGGGCTGGCGGATTCCCTTCCTGCTGTCGATCCTGCTGTTGATCATCTCGGTCTACATCCGCCTGCAGCTCAGCGAGTCGCCGGTGTTCTTGAAGATGAAGGCCGAAGGCAAGTCCTCCAAGGCGCCGCTGACTGAATCCTTCGCCCGCTGGGAGAACCTCAAGATAGTGATCATGGCGTTGCTCGGCGGTACCGCCGGCCAGGCCGTCGTCTGGTACACCGGGCAGTTCTACGCGTTGTTCTTCCTGCTGCAAACGCTCAAGATCGACGCGCAGACAGCCAACCTGCTGATTGCCGGTTCGCTGTTGATCGGTACGCCATTTTTTGTCATTTTCGGCAGCCTGTCTGACCGCATCGGACGCAAGGGCATTATCATGGCTGGCTGCATCCTCGCAGCGGTGACCTACTTCCCGATCTTCAATGCGTTGACCCAGTACGGTAATCCCGACGTGTTCGTTGCGCAGGAGAAGAACCCGGTCACGGTGGTCGCCGATCCCGACGAGTGTTCGTTCCAGTTCGACCCGGTCGGCAAGGCCAAATTCACCAGCTCCTGCGACCTGGCCAAGACCGTGCTGGCGAAAAGGGCCATCCCCTACAAGAACGAGAAGGCCGAACCGGGCACCGTCGCGCAGGTGCGCATCGGCGACAAAGTCATCCCAAGCTTCGAAGGCACCGGCATGCCGGCCGCCGACTTCAAGACCCGCAACGACGCCTTCGTCGCGACCCTCGGCACCGCCCTCAAGGACGCCGGCTACCCCGAGAAGGCCGATCCGGCCAAGACCAACTACCCGATGGTGCTTTTGCTGCTGACCATCCTGGTGATCTACGTGACCATGGTCTACGGTCCGATCGCCGCCTGGCTGGTGGAACTGTTCCCGGCGCGCATTCGCTACACCTCGATGTCGCTGCCTTATCACATCGGCAACGGCTGGTTCGGCGGGTTCCTGCCGACCGTGGCCTTCGCCATGGTCGCGGCCACCGGCGATATCTACTATGGGCTGTGGTACCCGATCGTCATCGCAGTGATGACGGCCATCCTGGGTACGTTCTTCCTGCCGGAAACCAAGGACCGGGAGATTCATCACACCTGAAACCTGGAATGCGCGGAAATATTGTAGGAGCCGGCGGTGCGGTGCATCTGCCGCACCATGTTATCGTTCTTCGCCGGCAAGTTGGATCGCCGCCTGCTCACTCTGTAGCAGCTGTCGCAGGCGGCGATCTTTTGACTTTCGGTGCTTACGCTTTCAAGGGGGCTGATACTGGCATCAACACCGTGCCCCACAGACCCGCCGCGGCAGCACCACCACTGAAGATGAATTGCGGTCCTGCGCCACGCGCAATCGCCTGCGTCCCAGTTGCGATGGCTAGCCAAGGTGACGCACAGCCTGGATGACCCAACATCGCATCGAGGTCGCACAATCCCGTTTTATTGACTGGCATGGGGACTTTACTCAGTACGCTCGCAACATCCACAGCCCGTTGCGCGTTGATACCCACTCGCCAAACCCGCTCGATCGATGTCGATTCAAGCGGCACCCAATCAAGGGCCTGGCGCGTGGCATAAAACAGGTCATCGGAGGAGGGCGTGCGCTCCTGTTCCGGGCGGTGAAGATAAGCTATCGGCGCTAAGGTGGTTTGCGTCAGGCGGTTGCCAAACAACAACCCGACGGCGGCTTCTGCCTTGCCTTCAGGCTGCTGCGGTGCAAACTGCACAGCCACCACCAACAGCAACGCCCGATCGCGGATACGCCGGTCGAGCCACAGGTCCATTGCAGTCAGTCCGCTGCCATCGACAGGGGTAACGAGCTGGCGAATACCGGATTCGCGCCACGCCTGCCGCCAGACTCGGCGCCACTGGCTCTCCGGCAAACCGCTGTCGACGTCCAGCAACAGGGCCAGCGGTTGATCAGCAGGCAATTGCGCCAACGTTGGCGCCAGGTCGGCGAGCGTCTGCGCCCATATACTCAGCAATAGCGCTTCCGGATTTTCATCGGCATCGCACGATAAACAACTATGGCGAAGTATTGCTCCATCCATTCTGGACGCTTGGGACTTCAACGCCGTCGTCCCACTCAGGAGAGCTTCCAGTTGTGTTGATGCCTCATCGCCAGGCTGCTGAAGCACCGTCTGCAAACTCACGCCCAACACCTGTTGCGAGCGGCGGCCCTGTCGAGTCTTGCGGATCAGGTCTTCTTCACGCGCTTCATCCCAACCTTCGGCGGCACCGTGTTCGCCGACGTATAACAGCGCTCGTCCGAAACCCAGTACAAACCAACTCAGGATTGGAAAGACCAAGGCCGCGCGCCAGAACTCCGTAGGCCGTTGAGGTAAGGTTTCATCGCCGAGCAACAGCGTTCCTCCTGTGCCCAGCAAACAGAACAGCAACAACAGGCTGAGCCAAAGCAAAAAACGAGGTGGTTGAGGGCATAGTGCGGGAGGAGGGAGTTTATCCAGTCTGATTGGCATGTTTTCACCTAACTCTCTGAAAAATTAATTGACTTGCACTGTGTCCATTTCGTGATTTTTTTTATTGTTGTTTTATATGAAACCCTGCACCATCCACCCCACGAATCCTCCGCTAAAACTTTGTCCCCCTTAATTAAATACATATTTGGCGCGTATTGTAGCAACGGCTCCGAGCCGCCCTCATAAAGATATGCTTTTTCCATAATGGAGCCGGTGATAATTTTGCCAGTATGGATGGCGTGAAACAAAGGCGAGCTTACCGTTTTCTCAACACTTTTTTTGTCTTTATACGGGTACGCATATGTTGTTCTTCCCTGCTTATCCACTTCATCTCCACCCAAATGAAAAAAACGAGTGAGCTTTTTGTCCAGAAGTAATGTGTCCGCCTCCAATCTAAAAACACTAACATCGTAAATATCGCTTGCCGGATCCCACGCCCTTGGTATTTCCATGCGATGTACGACGAACAATAGTTCTTCTCCCCCATCATCAACGGGAAGAAAAAATGCGTCAGTGATAACCCCTTCCGTACCCAAGTATGGAAATTCATAAACAAGCTTTGGGCTTTCAGATGGAATAACTGAATAAAGGGATATTCCATCAGGCTTACGGGTTATTTGTGCATTTGCTTGCAAATCTGTTTTTGTGTAGACAATACATGCATTCACACTATCTACATCCATAGAGCTATAAGCTTCCCGAAGACCAATGCCGCTGCATTTATTCGCGCCGGATATCTTTGTTTTGCCAAGCTCTACTGTTTGTATGCCTTGATACGCATCGTCGGTTAAATAATCTAACCCAGGAAGGTCGCAATTTTTATTAAAAACTTTTTCGCCTTGCTTTCTGGCGACAACTTTGTAGCCGAAGGAGTTAAGGCTTTCGAATGAATAAAGGTGTTCGCCACGTGCGAAGCGAAGAGCGACCCCGGTACTTTCAGAATTACTCGAATTGTAAATTGTGAATATTCCCTTTGGTGGTATTTTTTGCTCTGGATACTGCAGTTCTATTCTTGCCGGACCAACACCGTAGGACGGTTTTCCAAAACGATACTGTACATACCCACTGGTAGGGGATGTGTTAGCCTTCGCGCAAATTGAAGCAACCTTCCCCAAGTAGTTGTCTTGATCCAAGCTGGGGTTGAATGCGCAGCTAATGTAAATATCCTCACCTTTTTCGCATAATGTTGAGTTTATGTCCACGTATCGATCCTTTGCCCAAGACTTAAGATTCACAAAAGATGCAATAGCCAAACAAGCTATCAGTATTTTTTTCAATTTAAAGTCCCTTTTCTCAATAGATCAACAAAGTGTTCCCTTCTATCTGGATGGCTCGTCGTGTGTTTATTTACAATAGTGGTTATTGAATCCACAACCTCTAAAGCGCTACCTTCATCTGCTATTTTATATAACTCATTATTCAGCCAAAAACTCGCTGCCGATCGAACCGCATATTTTACCTCCAGCAACAAGTCAGGGTTCACAACAAAATCTACACGATCGTTTGGCCACTGTGCCGAATACTTTGAGTGCCAACGTTGAAATAGTGTGTAATTGTGCAGCCCTGTCAAATGCTTCAAACCTCGCCCTCTATACCTCCATCCATCACCGCTTGAAATCCCTCGATTACCAAGTTCGGTACGCCCTCCATAGGCGCCATTAGCGATAGCCTCATAGTCGACTCGAGTCATAGGCATGCCGTTTTCTTTTATTTTTCCTGTCTTGATTTTGTATCCGTATCGCCTTGCTTCTTCCGGGTTATTCCGAAAGTAACTGAAAAAGTCAATCAGCGTGCTGGCTTTATAGGCGAAATTCTCATCTGTCGATAAATCTTCCCCGGTTTCCTGTTTTATCTGTGCAAAAAAGTGAGTTCTTCGTAACGGAGTATCCAACTTGAAGAAGTCGAGATTTGCGTTTAACTCGTCAGCGATTTTCTGCAAATCATCGTATCGATCCTCACGAAGCATCGGATAAATGCTTCTCATGATTTCAAGGGAGAATTCAAATCGGTCACCACTAAAATTCCCCATCAAACCAACCGGATGAAAGTGATAGGCACTCCCCCACGAAGGCAACCCGACCTTTTCCGCGACGTCCCTCCACCACCCCAGCCCTGCGATCCGCTGCTTCTCCGCCAGCCAGTTCAAGTGCGGCGTCGAGCCGCTATGGCCGAGCAATTCATCCAGTGCGTCCCATATCTTCGGCTGCTGAAACCATTCGCTTTCCTTATACAGGATCATCTGCGAAATCGACTGCGCATGCGCCGGCAGCTCAAGGGCCGCTTGCAGTTCAGTGGCTGTCATCTTGCCGTCGCGGTTGCGATCGATGATCTCGTACAACCGGTTCTTCATCGGGCCTTTATCGTCTTTTTCGGCAAAGGGGCGATAACGCTCGCGATGCGCGTCGCTGAAACTGTCGATTGCGCTGAGAAAAGAGGCCATCAAGTGTTTGGGTCGGCTGTAGTCGATGATGACGTCATAGCCTTCCCAGGCCCAGGGACTGACCCAGGGCGTTACGCCAATCTCTTCACACACCCAGCCATCGAGAAGATTGTTGTCGGCGTCGTGAAGCAGGTTTTCCAGGTGATACCAGGTGCGCGCTTTGCGGGTCGGGTTCGCAGGCACCTGGA
The DNA here is from genome assembly GCF_000408945.1 of Pseudomonas sp. G5(2012). NCBI lineage: Bacteria > Pseudomonadati > Pseudomonadota > Gammaproteobacteria > Pseudomonadales > Pseudomonadaceae > Pseudomonas > Pseudomonas sp. G5(2012). The sequence continues at coordinate 317 of NZ_APIO01000022.1, read as the reverse complement.
TTTTTCGATCCGCCGGCAGGTCATCAAGCAGCTTCTTGGGGATCAACAGGTCGGCCGCACTGCGCGGGCTGGAATCACTGGCCATCTGCATTTGCGCAGCGGTATGTCCTTCTGGCGCCACCACGGGTGTGCCCTTGGCGAGCTTCAGCCAGGTCCTGTCTTTTTCCGGCAGGTGCTGCGCCCAAGCCCGGCTGGCTTCGATGAACGCCTCGACGTCATCACCACTGAACGTTTCCAGGTGCAACTTCTTTTCCGGCTGATCCGCGTCACTGTCCTGATACAGACCGAGGTGGCCGCTCAAGTCGCCTGCCTTGATC
>NZ_APIO01000021.1:0-20204 GCF_000408945.1 Pseudomonas sp. G5(2012) | reverse complement strand
CCGCCAGGGACGCTCCGCGTTCCGCTGACCACGCATGACGTGAGCCTTGCGCAAGGGTGACGCGGAGCGTCACGGGATGCATTCCCACGCGGAGCGTGGGAACGATCATGTGCGCGGCAAACTGGCCGATGTTACGCAGCGCGGGTATTGGATCGTTCCAATGCTCCGCGTGGAACGAGCAATAAAAAAGCCGACCCAAAAGTCGGCTTACTTAAGTGGCAGCGGGGCTTTACTCAAAAACAACCTTGCAGCGGCTGGCGTCCCAGGCTTCGATCTGGTCCTGATAGCGCTCCTCGATCAGACTACGGCGGATCTTCAGGGTCGGTGTCAGCAGCGCATTGGTGACGGTCCAGGGTTCGGCCACCACCACCAGGGCGCCCAATTGCTCATGCGCCTCGAACAGGGCGTTGACCTCAGCCAGGAAAACCTCGAGCTCAGTGGCAACCTTGTCGCGACCTTCGGCGGTGGCGAGTGCGGCGCGGGTATCAGGTGAAACATTGAGCAAGGCCAGCGGCTGCGCCAGGCCAACCCCAGTGACACACGACGCCTCGACACGCGGATGATTGCCCAGTTTGGCTTCGATAGGGACAGGCGCGACGTACTTGCCCTTGGCGGTCTTGAACAACTCCTTGACCCGTCCGGTGATACGCAGGCGCCCTTGCTCATCCAGTTCGCCACGGTCACCTGTGCAGAACAGACCGTCGCTGGTGTAGCTCTGGGCGGTCAGATCGGGTTGCTTGTAATAGCCCAGCATCTGCGCCGGGCTTTTCACCAGGATTTCGTTATTGTCACCGATACGACATTCGACACCCGGGATCGCCGCCCCAACGTAACCAACACGCACCTGGCCCGGCAGGCTGAAGTGCGAGGTGCCGAAGTTCTCCGACATGCCATAGCCTTCCAGCAGCTCAAGTCCCAACTCACGGTACCACTCCATCACCTTGACCGGCAGCGGCGCGGAGCCGGACAGGCCGGTATGCACCTGGTCAAGCCCAAGGGCCGAGAGAATCTGCACCTTCATCAGCTTGCCTTCCACCGGATCGGCGAAGACGGCGGCCTGTCTGGCAGGATCGATCCGCTCGTTGATGCCCTGATAGAACTTGCCCCACAACCTGGGCATGGACAGGAAAATCGTCGGGCGCGCTCGGCGCAGGTCATCACTGAAGGTTTCCAGGCCCAGGTTGAAGAACACCCGGCAGCCGCTGTACAGCGACACCGCTTCCACCACCGCCCGTTCGGCGGTATGGGCCAATGGCAGGTAGGACAATAGCCGATCATTGTTGCTCGTGCCCTTGCCGTTGGCATACATGCAACCGGTCACCGCCGGTGCGGCGTACATGGCGCCGAAGCTGTGCATCACACCTTTGGGAGCGCCGGTGCTGCCCGAGGTGTAAATGATGGTGGCAAGTTCGCCTGGCACGGCTTCGACCACCGCTTGCAGGGGCGCGGTACGGGCGATGATCTGATCCCAGGGTTCACCCTTGCCGCAGCTGGACATAGGCAAATCGATCAATGGCAAATCGGGCGGAATCGAAGCACAAACGGCGTTCCAGCCCGCCACTTCGCCCTCAAGGCGTCCGACGAAAAGCAGCCGAACTTCAGCATGTTCCACCACGTAACGCACCGTGTCGCTATTGGCAGTGGTGTACAGCGGGACGCTGACATGCCCGGCCATCCAGATCGCCAGGTCGGCGATGATCCAGTGGGCGGTGTTCTTGCCGTAGATGCCAATGGAAGACTTCGCCGGCAAGTCCAGGCTCTGCAGGTGAGCAGCCATGCGCCGCGCCTGGTCGCCCACTTCACGCCAGCTGTAGTCTTGCACGCCGCCATCGGGCAAGGGCTGGGTCAGGTAGATGGCATCTGGCGTGCTGTGCTCCCAATGAAGGAAGCGATGCAACAGTGTCGGGTGCTTATTATTGTTGTTCATGACAGATCCTGCATTTGAAGGGAGGTGTCCCACCCATTTGAATTATTCTTTTCGTAACCCGTCGCGGCACCTTACCCGCGCTGAAAAAGCGTAGTGGTCACCGTGCCGTCGTCACCCGTCTGATGCTGCAGCGCCAGTTGCGCATCGGCTACCTGGCGTCGGCCGGCGCTGCCACGCAGTTGGTGCACAAGCTCTATACATTGCGCCAGGGCGCTCGCCGCCGAGGCTTGCCCCAAGGTCAGCAAGCCACCGGAAGGATTGATGACCAGGTTGCCGCCGTAGGTATTGTCGCCGTCTTCGACCAGTTTCTCACCGTAGCCTTCGGCACAGAAACCCAGCGCTTCGTAGAGTAACAACTCGCTGACCGTGCTGAGGTCGTGCAGTTCGCAAACATCAACCTCCTGCGGCCCCCTGCCCGCTTGCTCATACAACTCACGAGCGGCGGCCACGTTGACCTCATAGTCGACACCGGCGAAGGTCGCCCCCTGATCGTTCACTTGCTGTGGGGTTACACAGGCCTGGGCTACGACTTGAACCAGCGCGCCGTTGCCGTGGCGCCTGGCAAATTCACTGGAACACAACAAAACCGCTGCTACACCTGAGCTGGCCCAGGCCACCTGCGGATGGGTTAGTGGATCGGCGATCATCTGCGCCTGCAATACACGATCGAGCGTCAGAAGGCTATTGAACGCGACCAGTGGATTGAGCGCGGCATGCTGGCGCGCCTTGACGGCGATCATGGCGAAGGTTTCTCGTCGAGCCAGATAACGCGCCATGTACTCCTGAGCCACGGCGCCAAGCCGTTCAAGCCCGAGGGTTGGCGCAGGCGCGCCCTCGATACCCAGCACCAGAATGCTTTCCGCCTGCCCGAGGAGGATGGCCTGGCAAGCGCGTGCAAACAACGCGCTGCCATCAGCGTCGTTCGGTGCAAAGTGAAAGAGCGGGACTTGCGCAAGCCCTGCTGTTTGCAGAGCACGCTGCAAGGTCACACCATCCATCGCGCCTGTAACGGCATGGACCGCCGCAATATTGCTTGCGGACAAACCGGCGTCGGTAAGCGCCTGTCCTATCGTAGTGCCGATCCGTACGTGCGCATCGGGAGCCAGCGCGGCTGGACTGAAGGGCGACATACCTACGCCAATCACATTGACGCAACGTTGCATCGTGCTCTCCTGAAATAGAAAAACTGCCGCTTACCGTTCATGTAAGCGGCAGGTGGCCAGGCAATCAGGCCGGTACGGACTCGAACAATTCGACCGCACCATTTTTCAATACGACAACGTCACGCTCGACCGCACGCATCTCGACGATGATGCGCGTCGGCGACTCACGCCACATACGGGTTTCCAAGGTGTCGCCGGGCATCACGATGGCGGCGAAGCGCGCGCGCACGCTCTTGAACAGACGCGAATCGTTACCGCAGAACGCCTTGATCACATGGCGACCGAGGTAGCCGAAGGTGCACAGGCCATGCAGGAACGGTTTCTCGTAGCCGGCCTTGGCGGCATAGTCCGGATCGATGTGCATCGGGTTCCAGTCCCCGCACAGGCGATACAGCAGCGCCTGGTTGACTTCGGTCTGGTCCGCCAGCACCGCATCGGGTTCACGATCTGGCGCTACGTTGATCTCTTCGCTGGGCACACGTTGCAGCCCAGCACCCGGCACGCCAGGGTAGAAGCCCGTCACTTCGTTGTAGAACAGCGGCGTGCCGTGCTCGTCGGTGGTCTCGATGGCCAGGATGGTGACGGTGCTCTTGCCTTTGTCGATCGCCGACTTCAAGCGCATGCTGTGCTTGAGCTTGGCTTTAGGGGGCAAGGGACGATACATCACGGTGTATTGTTCGCCATGCAGGCCTTTGGCGAATGGCACGTTCAGGCCTTCCAGCTGTGGCTCGCCGGACTTGGCGGCACGCAGGAACACTTCGGTCGCCGGCAACACGGCCATGGTCGGCAGTACACGGAATTCATCACCGAGGAACTCGTTGACGTACTTCAACTCATCGCGGTCCAACGGGTCTTTGGCAGCGCCTACGGCCAGGGCATAGAGCGCGGCATCGTTCTGGTCGTACTCGGTTTCGAGGTGGGAGACAGCGTTGGCTGCCACTTCCATATCAACGAAAGCATTGCCACCCTTGGCAGGCGACTCCATGCGTGTAAACAGCTCTTTGAGTCCATCGGCGCCGTCGGTGTGATGAACGCTGCGCTCATCGAAATGAGTGATGCGCGTCCAGTTATCGCGAACCAGTTCCGGGCTCAGGGTATTGGTGTGCAGGAACCGGCCGTGGGAACGCTCCCAACGGTATTTCGCATGGAAGCCGCCACCGACCTCGAACAGGCCGCCGGTGTCTGTGCACTCCTCGCTGCACAGCCAACCCACCAGCGGCGCGCAGTCTTCGACTTTGACTTTGTCGTGCAGCTCCTGGGGGAACAGCCCGCTGGCGATCACCATGCGTGAAGCGGCGACCGGGGCAATGGTGTTGACCCGGATGTTCTTGCTCGCGCCCTCGATGGCCAACGAGTTGGCGAAACCGATCAAGCCCGACTTGGCGGTGGAATAGTTGCACTGGCCGAAATTACCGAAGATGCCGGCGCCGGATGCGGTCATGATGATGCGCCCGTAGCCTTTTTCACGCATGATCGGCCACACGGCGTGGGTCAGGCGGAAGGCGCCCTTGACGTGCACTTCCTGGATCAGGTCCCACTGCTCTTCGGTCATCTTGTGGAACGAACTGTCGCGCAGGACGCCGGCGTTGTTGATCAGGATATCGACCGTGCCAAACACCTCGAGCGCGGTGGCGACGATTTTCTCGCCCTCGGTCACCGAGTGGTAGTCGGCGACAGCCTCGCCACCCATGGCGCGGATCTGCGCAATTACTTCATCGGCCGCCGCGCTTGAACTGCCCAGGCCTTCGGTGCTGACGCCCAGGTCATTGACCACGACCCTGGCACCCCGCGAACCCAGCAGCAAGGCGTGGGCGCGTCCCAGGCCGTTGCCGGCGCCGGTGACGATGGCAACTTTGCCGTCAAAGCGAATTTCTTGAGACACGTTTGCTCTCCTATGATCGCGCTCACAACGTGCGAGCGATGATTTCTTTCATGATTTCGTTGGTGCCACCCCAGATCCGGTTGCCACGGGTGTCGAGGTACAACCTGGCAATCGGGTATTCGGTCATGTAGCCATTGCCGCCATGCAGTTGCAGGCACGCATCGACCACACGGCTGCTGAGCTCCGCGGTCCAGTACTTGGCTACCGCGGCCACTTCGGCTGTCAGTTCGTCGCGCAGCAGCAAGGCCATGCAGCTGTCGATCCATGAGCGGCCGATCTGTATTTCGGTCTTGAGTTGCGCCAGGGTGAAACGCGAGTTCTGGAAGTCCAGCACCGGCTTGCCGAAGACCATGCGCGTACGGGTGTATTCGATGGTGTGATCCAGTGCCGCCTCGGCCTGGGCCTGAAAACCGACGGCGCCGATGATCCGTTCCCACGCCAGGTCATGCATGAGCTGGTAGAAGCCCTGCCCTTGCACGCCGCCGAGCACGTTTTCGGCCGGCACGCGGCAATCGTCGAAGAACAGCATGCTGGTGTCCTGGGCGTGCAGGCCGATCTTTTCCAGCGGCTGCGATCGGCTGAAGCCTTCACGCTCTTTCTCGACGATGATCAGCGAGATGTCCTGGGCGCCCTTGCCACTTTCGCCGGTCTTGCAGACCACCAACGCCAGATCGCAGGACGCGCCATTGGAAATGAACGTCTTGGAGCCGTTGATGATTAACTCGTCACCTTCGGCCCTGGCGCGCGTGCGCACCGCCTGCAGGTCCGAACCGGTGTTGGGTTCGGTCATGGCGATGGCGCCCACGGCTGTACCCGCGATCATTTTCGGCAACCAGGCCTGCTTCTGCGCCTCGGTGCCGTAGTTGAGGATGTAGTTGGCCACCAGGCCGTGCACACCGAAACCAATCAGGCCGGAAGCGCCGGCACGCATGAATTCTTCGGCAAAGACCATGTCGAACAGGCGATCGGCGCCGGGCCCGCCATATTCCTCTGGCATCGAAGGCAAGAGCATTCCCATCTCGCCAGCCTTGCGCCAGACCTCGCGGGGTACGCACTTGTCTTTCTCCCACTGGGCATGGAACGGGTTGACCTGCTGCTCCATGAAGCGGCGGCAGGCGCGTCGAAACTCATCGTGCTCAGTGCTGAACAAGCTACGGGGTATCAGGTATTCCATGGGTAATCCTCTGCAACCCTGATCAGAGCGTGCGCCCGACCAGATCTTTCATGATGTCGTTGGCGCCGCCGGCAATGCGCAGGACGCGGTGATCGAGGTAGTGACGGGCGACCGGGTACTCGAGCATGTAGCCGTTACCGCCATGCAACTGGACGCATTCGTCCACGACCTTGGTGTAGAGGTCCGAGCACCACAATTTGGCCGAGGCCGCCGCTTCGGGGCTGAGGGTGCGCGCCAGGCTTTGCTCCATGCAGCGGTCGACGTAGTTCTGCGACACCGCCAATTGCATCTTCAAGTCGGCCAATTTGAAGCGGGTGTTCTGGAAGGCGAAGATGGGCTTGCCGAATACGCTGCGGCCCTTGGTGTAGTCCAGCGTGCTGTCGAGCACCGCGTCGGCGCCGGCAACGCTGCTGATGGCGATGGACAGCCGTTCCCAGGCCAACTCCTTCATCAACTGGATGAAGCCCTGCCCGGCCACGCCACCCAGCAGGTTTTCCCTGGGCACCCGGACGTTGTCGAAGAACAGCATGGTGGTGTCCTGGGCGTGCAGGCCGACCTTGCGCAAGGGCTGGGACCGACTGAAGCCTGCGCGGTCGGCTTCGACCAGGATCAGTGAGATGTCCTGGGCGCCCTTGCCGGTATTACCGGTCTTGGCGACGACGACCACCAGGTCGCAGTTGCTGCCGTTGGATATGAACGTCTTGGCGCCGTTGATGACGTACTCATCACCGTCCAGCACAGCGCGGGTCTTGACCGCTTGCAGGTCGGAGCCGGTATCCGGCTCGGTCATCGCCACCGCGCCAATGGCCTGGCCTGCCGCCATTTTCGGCAGCCAGGTGTGCTTTTGCTGTTCGCTGCCGAAATTCACCAGGTAACCGGCGACAATGTCATGCACGCCGAAACCGATCAGCCCCGATGCCTGGCCCGCGCGGTAGATTTCCTCGGTGGCGATCATCGAGAAACGCCGATCCAGCCCCAGTCCGCCATAGGCTTCGGGAGTGGTGGCATTAAGCATGCCCAGCGCGCCAGCCCGCTCCCAGATGTACCGCGGGACCCGATGGTCTGTTTCCCACTGTTCGAGGCAGGGTGCACATTCCTCAGCCAGGAAGCGCCGCACGCTGCTGCGAAACTCCTCGTGCTCATGGTCAAACAGGGTACGGGGTATCATCGGTGGTTCTCTCCTTCGGTCGTCGGTCGGCCACCTTTGAAGGGGCTCTGGATCGATCATAGGAGCAGGTTTCGCCGATACGCCCCCTCGGGGAGGGGGGGATTCGCGCATTCGAAAAACACACGGCGCGCTATTCTTTATCTGGGGGCATTTACCTGGGGGCAACCTGAACAGGAGGAGCCCGCATGGCCACCTTGAAACTTCACCCTGCACTGGACAACGGTATCCAACCCGCCGCCGCGAACTTCACCGGTGGCACCCTGCAATGCCTGTGTGCGACCGATAAGGTCGAGGTCCGGATCGATGCACAAACCCTGCATAACCACGCGTGCGGCTGCAGTAAATGCTGGAAACCGCAAGGCGCGATATTCGCCGTCATTGCCGTCGTCCCCCGGGATAAGGTTAGCGTGACTGCCCACGGCGAAAAACTGGCGATTGTCGATGAGACCGCTACCATCCAACGCCACGCCTGCAAGCAGTGTCACGCCCATCTTTTCGGACGCATCGAGAACAAGGACCACGCGTTTTACGGCCTCGACTTCGTCCACACCGAACTCTCCCCACAGAAAGGATGGGCCGCGCCGGGCTTCGCCGCTTTCGTGTCCTCGATCATCGAAACCGGCACACCGCCTGCGCAAATGCCTGCTATCCGTGAGCGCCTGCGCTCGATCGGCCTGGAGCCCTACGACTGCCTGTCTCCGGACTTGATGGACGCACTGGCGACGCATGTGGCTAAAAAGAAAGGCCTGCTCCCCGATGCCTGATTGATCGGCCGCCGCAGTTTCTTCACCGAACTGCGGCCAGGCCCGGCAGTAACGCAATGTGCTGGTGGCATTTTTCCGCGGTGAGCGAACGGGATGGATCGATAGCGATCAGTTTTGCACCGCGTCGCTGTCGTCCACTACGCTGGGCGTCGCGGCGGTGCCTGCCAGGAGGCCGCCGTCGATGTTGAGCTCACTGCCGGTCATGTACGTCGCTTCATCAGAGGCAAGTAGCAGCGCCAGCGCCGCCACCTCTTCGGGCATCCCGAACCTTCGCAGTGGAGTGTCTCGAACCAGTGCAGCCATGCGTTCGTGACGATCCTCGCCGGTGCCCAACATGGGCTCCCACATGGGCGTGAGGATGGCCGCGGGATGAATCGAGTTGCACCGGATTCTGAGCCCTTGCTCGGCGCAGTACAGCGCCACCGTCTTGGTGTGGTTACGCACTGCGCCCTTGGACGACGCATAGGCCGCGGCGCCCGGAATGCCAACCAGGCCTGACCGGGAGGAGATGTTGATAATGGAGCCTGTTCCGTGAGGCCGCATGGCACGAATGGCGTACTTGCAACCCAGGAATACACCATCGAGATTGGTCCGATGCACGGCGTGCCAGTCCTCCAGGCGCGCATGCTCCGGGTCATGCGCCACGGCACCGTGCTCAAATCCGGTGATACCTGCATTGTTCACCAGCACGTCCAGTCTGCCGCGCTCCTTGAGGATTTGCGTGGTCACTCGCTGCCAATCTTCTTCGCGCCGCACATCGAGGCGCAGATAGCTGGCGCGATCGCCGAGTGAATCTGCAACGGCGCTGCCGAGCTCATCGTTGATATCCGTGACGTAGACAAAGCAATCCTCTTGCGCGAAGAGTCGCACGATCGCGGCGCCAATCCCTTGGGCCGCCCCGGTGACGATGGCAGTCTTTGCAGTGAGTTTATTGGCCATGAGTGATGCGGCGACCTTTTTGGTTTGATACTCGGAAAAAGCAGTTACCCCCTCCAACAGGGTTGGCTACCAAAATCGATCCCGAGTATAGACTGCCCTCGCAAAACGCCAGCGGGGGAAGTCATCGGCGCGTCCACGCAACGCACCCCTCCTTTGCCGCGCTGGTGTTTTGCGCTTGGGATCCAGCAGCACTGAGTACTTTGTGGTGAGTGGATTCATCCCCGTTGGACTGCGCAGCAGGCCCTCTTTTGGGGCCGCTTCGCGACCCAACGGGGATGAATCCCCTCGCCACAAGTGGAGTGTCAGGTTGGACAACAGCTACAGCTATTGAGACGGATCTATCTGATCCAGCACCCGGTTCGCGGTGATTTTCAAAAGATCGCGGCCTTCGGCAGCTCCTACAGTGGTTGGCGCCGATTGAGATGTAGGAAAAGTCCAACAACTGCGCAAGAAGGTGCATTGACCTGTAGATTTTCAGCCTGGCAACCCCCTGCTACTCAATCAACCCATTCTTGCGCGCCCATGACACTGCATCATAACGACTCGAAACGCCCAGTTTGGCGTAGATGTTCTTCAGGTTCCACTTCACTGTTTCCAGCGAGATGTTTAACGTCAGGGCCACGCGCTTGTTGGCCATCGCCTGGCTGATCAATTCGAGGATGGCCAGCTCCCGCGGCGTGAGCATTGAAGACGCGCCATTGGCCGAAGACTCGCTGGAGCGACCGACGTTTCCAGGACCGAAGCGCTCAAGCAGCGCTCTCAAGTAAATCTCATCCTCACTGGCCAGCGGCTTGCTCGACAGTGCCACGAGCATTTTGCGCAACACTTCGCCTTCGTCGAGGAAGGTGCGCACCAGTCCCAGGCGCCGGCCCAGGGACACGGCTTCCAGCAAGCGCGCTTGCGCCTGTTCGGGCTGCAGCAGGTCGCTTTTCGCGCACGCTTCGAGCAACTGGCCGGTGACCTGCAATTGCCCGCGGCTGAACTTCGTCGCGTAGGTGCCCAGGATAGCCAGGGCTGCGAGCGCCTTGTCCGGGTAGTTGGTGGCCAGCAGCAGACGCGCTTGCGCCAGCGCGGCAATTGCCGGGATGTCTGCCTGGAAGCCCGGGGAGTCGCGGTGTTTATCGGCCAGTACCTGTAGTTTGGCTACCCTGTCGGCGGCCAGTGTCTTGTCGTTTTCCAGCAACGCGATGCGGGCCTGCTCGGCCAGGCAGTGCGCCAGGGCTCGGTCCTGGTTGATGGTGCGAAAGTGTCGTTCCTGGCGTTCCAGAAATGCCATGGCCACGGCGGCGCTGTCCTGGAGCAGGTCCAGGCGTGCCCGGCAAATCGTCGCCCGCAGCATGGTGTCGGGCATGGCCCATTGCAGCAGGCCATTACGGTTGGCGAGGATTTCCCGCGCTTCATCGGTACGGTCCACCTCGCGGTAGACCTCGGCCAGCGTGGCGGCCCCCAGATAGGCACTGGCGGCACGGTGGCCGTGCACTGACACCGCACGGGCCAGTTGTGCCGAACCGATCCGCTCAGCCTCGCGCATCTGGCCGGCCTGCAGGTAACAAAGGGTCCGGGCCCCTTCGGCCACCAACGCCATCTCGCCATTGCGCTCGGCTTCGGGGATGGGGTTGTCATCCAGGCATTGCAGCGCTTCCTCGATGCGTCCGGCCGCCAGGTAAGCGATGGTCAGCAGCGCCGGCGCGCCGAAACGCGTTACGGAATAGTCATCCGGCAACGCCTGGAAATCCTCGAGCAAACCAATGATGGGCTCAGTGCGATCACGCTGCACTTCGATGGCCGCCTGCACCAGCGGCAGTCGATAGGCAACGTCAGCGTGTTGCGCCGCACCACTGCGATGGAACTGTTCCAGCCAGACCTCGGCCTTGGCCGGGCGGGCCGTGAGTGCATAGGCCAGGCAACCGAGAAAGAACAGGCGCGGTCGGGAAAACAGGATGTCCTGCGGCAAGCGATCGAGCAGGCGTAGCAGCGGGCTTAGCTGACTCAGGCTCCAGGTCGCCGGGGCTGCCCGTTCGATCAGTTGTGCAGCGAAGTCCAGGTCACCTGCCAAGGTGGCATGGCGTACGGCCTCGGCCAGCAGCTTGCGCTCGGCGAACCAGCGGGCGGCCCGATTATGCAGTTCGATCAGGGCTGCGCTGTCACGACGGGCGAGCCGCGTGGCCAGGAAATCGCCGAACAGCGCATGAAAGCGGTACCACGGCTGACGGTCATCGGCTTCGACGCGAAAGATCAGCAGGTTTTCTTCGTCCAGCCGCTTGAGCATGGCTTGCGCCGAGTTGACGCCGGTAATCGCTTGCGCCAGGGAGGCGTTGAAGCGCCGGCAGATACTGACGCTTTCCATGAACTGCGCCAACTCGGGCGGCAGATGGGCCATGACGTCTTCGGCCAGGTAGCTCTGCAGGTCGTCGGAACGCCAGCCCATTTCGCGCAAGGCACCGCGCGATTGCGGGTCGCTGCGCAACAGGATGATCACCAGCTGCAACGTGGCTGGCCAACCACTGGTGAGCTCGTGGATCTGATGGAATTCTTCCGGGCTGAGCTTCAAGGCCGCCAGGCTCTGTTCGAGAAAAGCGCGGGACTCGGCCAGATCGAATGGCAAGGTGGCGCAATCGAGCTCCAGTAACTGTCCGCTCAGGCGCAGCCGACTGAAACTCAACGGTGGACCCACCCGGGACGAGATGACGAAGTGCAGGTTCTCGGGGCTGTGATCCAGCAGTTTTTGCATGAGCTGGTGCGAGCGCGGGTCGCTGACGTGTTGGTAGTCATCGATCACCAGGAACAACTCTTTGTTGATACTGGCAGCACCTTCGACGATGGTCGCCACCACCTCGTCGATGAACTCCGGCCGCGCGCCCTCCAACGGCACACCGCTGTCGAGGACGATGCCCAGTCGCTGCAACGCGCCACGTAGATAAGCGAAGAAAATCGGCACGTGCTTGTCATCGGCGCTCAATGCCAGCCAGGCCACCTCCGCTCCGGAGCGCATCATCACCTGCCGCCATTGGGCCAGCAGCGTGGTCTTGCCGAAACCTGGGCTGCCGGTCACCAGGCCCACGCGGCATTGCGTCATGCCGCGCAGATCCTCGAGCAGGCGCTCGCGCAGGATGGTCTGGGTACCAATGCGCGGTGGCGCGAATTTGGTCGATACGAGCAGCTTGTCGGTATGCATGTCCTGCCTGGTCTCCGATCCCCAGATCCGTCGAAGCAGCGTGAGGCTGTTCGATACGAATCGGCGAGGTATGGCCACATTTCTGGCGATTGTCGGATTATTTACCCGAACACCGCTAAAAGACAGCGCGTGTCATGGTTGCGCGCAGGATTGTGGCGGGGAAAACAGACAGCCCACCCCCCACAATCGAGGGGGGCTACCCTGTAGGAGCGAGCATGCTCGCGATGGACGCTTGAACAACGCAATCATTCAGGCAGCACGCGTCATCGTTGACGTCCATCGCGAGCATGCTCGCTCCTACAAGAGGCCAGGTAGACGTGAGGCCAATTCAGAGGGTTCGCGCTACCAGTTCGCGCATGATGTCGTTGGCTCCACCGTAGATGCGGTTGACGCGGCTGTCCAGGTAATGACGGGCAACCGGGTACTCCAGCATATAGCCGTTACCGCCATGCAGCTGCACGCACTGATCCACTACCTTGGAATACAGTTCGGTGCACCAAAGCTTGGCCGCCGCCGCTGCCTGCGGGCTCAGTTCGTTTTGCAGGATGAGCTCCATGCAGCGATCGATGTAGGTCTGGCCGATGACGATTTCGGTCTTGAGGTCCGCCAGCTTGAAGCGCGAATTCTGGAATTCGATGATCGGCGTACCGAATGCCTTGCGCTCGCGCGTGTAGTCAATGGTCTGCTCGAGCACCGCCTGGCTTGCCGCAATGGCCAGGATACCAATGCTCAGGCGCTCCCAGGCCAGCTCCTTCATCAATTGGTAGAACCCCTGGCCAGGCTCGCCCCCCAGGATGTTGTCCTTGGGCACTCGCACGTCCTGGAAGAACAGCATGGTGGTGTCCTGGGCATGCAGGCCGACCTTGCGCAGCGGTTTGGACTTGGTGACGCCGACCCGGTCCGCCTCCACCAGGATCAGCGAGATGTCCCGCGAGCCTTTGCCGGTATTACCGGTCTTGGCGATCACCACGATAAGGTCGCTGTTGGTGCCATTGGAAATGAACGTCTTGGCACCGTTGATCACGTAGTCATCCCCATCGAGCACGGCGCGGGTCTTGACCGCTTGCAGATCGGAGCCGGTATCGGGTTCGGTCATGGCCACGGCAGAGATGACTTCGCCGCTGGCCATTTTCGGTAGCCATTGCTGTTTCTGCTCTTCGGTGCCGAAGTTGATCAGGTAGCCGGCGCAGATGTCGTGCACATTGAAGCCATTCAAGCCGGAAAGCCCGGCGCGGGCCACTTCCTCGACGGCGATCATCGAAAAGCGCCGGTCCAAACCCAGGCCGCCATAGGCCTGGGGGGTCGTGGCGTTGAGCATGCCCAGCTCACCGGCGCGCTCCCAGATCTGCCGGGGAACCCGATGATCCTCTTCCCACTGTTCATGGAACGGCGTGCATTGCTGCGCGAGAAAACGTTTTACGCTATCGCGAAACGCTTCATGTTCATGATCGAAGAGAGTGCGCGGGATCATTCAATTACCTCCAAAAAGATGAGCTCTAGCGATGAACGCCTTTACGCCACCTTAGGACGACTTACGCTCCTTCTGCCCCCTCGAAGCGGGTAGGCCCGCTTCAGTTGCACCAAGCGAGCCTGCCTGCGTTGGCGGGTCACTGTTCATCCGCCGTCGTCAGCAAGGCATGAAGCATGCGCGCCAGCATGCGAACGGTGTCCTCTTCAAGCAGGTAATCCGGTTTTTCGATCAGCAACGCCCGGGGCAACGCGGTGACCGCCTGATAGGCAAGGAAGCCTGCCTTCTCGCGATCACGTACCCGAACCTCGTTGCAGAAGCGTTGTACCAGGGCTGGCATGACCTTCGAGATCCAGAAACGCTCCGGCTTGACGATGTCCAGCCGCACCAGTTCGGCGTAGTAGGCGGCCTTGATGCTCAATTGCGAGTCGATCTGCTCCCAGCGATGCAAGGCTGCAAGGCCGGTGCGCAACACCAATTCGATGCCGTCATACAGCGTCGCCGATGCAGGCAGTGCATGGATCTCGAGGATGATTTGCTGGCGGGTATCAGCGCGGTAATCCTCGAAAATGGCGGCGATCAGCGATTCCATCGTAGGGAAGTATTCGTAGATGGAACTGATCGCCACCCCGGAATAATCGGAAAGACGATAGATCGACAGCGCGTCGCGCCCTTCCCGTTCGAGGACGTCCCGCCCGGCTGTTTTCAAGGCTTCGACCAAGGCCACCGAACGTGCCTGCCTGGGCTGCTTGCGTGGCCTGGCGGGCAGTTTGAGCACAATGTCGTCATTGGTATCCAGGCCTGGAGCGGCCATGTCCGAACTGCGCATATCGACTCCTTCAGTGTGGATCTCGTCCACTGCTTTTCGCCATTTCACACAGGCTATGTGCATGGCGAGCCGGTCGCCCCCCTCTCTTTGGGGGGAGCCCACACCAATGCGGCACCGATAGCATCGGGGCCATGAGTGCACACGTTTGCACAAGACTGAGACGCGACCGGACCAAACGACATGAAGCACGACAGCACTGCCGGCGATTGCTGCGCTGCAACAAACCGCGCGACCGTCGTACGGGTATCCGCCAAGGACCTTGCGCAACGCATCGGGGTCGCCACCTCCACGGTCACTCGCGCCTTCGATGCGCAATCGCGTATCTCGACCAAGCTACGCGTGCGCATCCTCGCCATGGCCGATGAACTGGGCTATCGACCCAATGCCATCGCCCGCTCCTTGAACCAGCGCAAGACAGGCATCGTTGCGCTGGTGGTCGGCGATATGGCCAACCCCTTCTATCCGGCTTTGGTTGAGGAGCTTTCGCTGCAACTGCGCCAGGCGGGCCGACAACTGCTGCTGTTCGTGGTGCCACCGGGGGGCGATGCGGACGAACTGCTGCCGCAACTGCTGCAGTATCAGGTCGATGGGATCGTGGTGACCGCCGCGAAGTTGTCTTCGCACATGGCCGACCTGTGCGCACGCCAGGGTGTCGGCCTGGTGTTCATGAACCGCCGCGTCGAGGACGTGACCGTCTGGTCGGTGTGCTGCGATAACGAGCGCATGGCCGCCGAGGTGGCCGACTATCTGGTGGGACAACGCCGCCAGGCCTGCGCCTTTGTGTCCGGCGATCCGGGCATCTCCACCACGGCTGACCGCTTGCGCGGCTTCGAGCGAGGCCTGGCCGCGCAGGGTCAACGCCTGGTGGCCTGCGTTGAGGGTGGATACACCTATGAAGGCGCACGCGAGGCGGCGGCCCGACTGTTCAGTGTCGGCCAACCTGCTATCGACGCGGTGTTCTGCGCCAACGACGTGATGGCCCTCGGCGTACTGAGTTACCTGCGGATGAACACCCACCTGCGCGTACCCGAGGATGTCGCGGTGGTCGGCTTCGACGACATCCGCGCCGCCGCCTGGCCCGAAAACTCACTGACCACGGTGCACCAGCCCCTGGGCCAAATGATCGAATGCGCCCTCGGCTTGCTGGGCCAGGGTCGCCCTGGCAACGGCGCCAACCAGGCGCTCCACGAGGTGCCGGGACATCTGGTACAGCGCGCCTCCGCGTAGCGTCACCTCTACACCCAGCTCACAAAAGCAAAAACAATCCAGAGGAAATAACCGGTGATTCAACAACTCAAAAAGGGTCAATCGGCCCAGGCGAAAGCCAGCAATCAAGCCCAGGTGCGCGCCACCGTAGAAGGCATCCTCGCCGACATCGAGCAGCGCGGTGATGCAGCGGTGCGCGAGTACTCCGAGAAATTCGACAACTGGGCGCCGCAAAGCATGCGTCTGACCCAGGAACAGATCGACGCCTGCATTGCCAGTCTGCCCCGGCAGACGCTCGACGACATCCGGTTCGCCCAGAATCAGATTCGCCGCTTCGCCCAGATTCAGAAGGATTCGATGCACGATGTCGAGGTCGAAACCTTGCCCGGCGTCGTACTCGGCCATCGCAATATTCCGGTCAACTCGGTCGGCTGCTATATCCCCGGCGGCAAGTACCCATTGATCGCCAGCGCGCACATGAGCGTACTCACCGCCAAGGTGGCCGGCGTCAAGCGCGTGATCGCCAGTGCACCGCCGTTCGAAGGCAAGCCGTGCCCTGAAATCGTTGCGGCGATGCACTTGGCCGGTGCAGACGAGATCTACTGCCTTGGCGGCGTGCAGGCAGTGGCTGCGATGGCGATCGGTACACAGAGCATCGTCGGCGTCGACATGATCGTTGGCCCCGGCAACGCTTATGTGGCCGAGGCCAAGCGCCAGCTGTTCGGCCGCGTCGGTATCGACCTGTTCGCCGGCCCTACCGAAACCATGGTGATCTGTGATGACACCGTGGACGCCGAACTGGTCGCCGTCGACTTGCTGGGCCAGGCCGAACACGGCCCGACCTCCCCCACTTATTGCGTTACCACCAGCAAGAAAATCGCCGAAGAGCTGCCTGCTGCTATCGACCGGGTACTGTCGCGCCTGGACACCGCGCCGGTCGCTAGCGTGGCCTGGAACGACTTCGGTGAGATCCATCTATGCGACACCGACGAAGAAGCCCTGGAAGTCGCCGAGCGTTTGTGCTCCGAGCATGTGCAGGTAATGACCAAGGATCCGGACTGGTATCACGATCGCATGACCCGTTACGGCGCCCTGTTCCTTGGCCACCGCACCAATGTGAGCTATGGCGACAAGGTCATCGGCACCAACCACACACTGCCGACGATGGGCGCGGGTCGCTACACCGGAGGATTGTGGGTGGGCAAGTTCATCAAGACCCACACCTACCAACGCGTGCTGACCGACGAGGCCAGCGTGATGATTGGCGAGTACTGCTCGCGGCTGTGTGGCTATGAACAGATGTCCGGCCACAAAGAGCAGGCGGATATTCGCGTGCGCCGCATGAAGCAGGAGGCTTGAAGTCATGAACAAACCCCTACCGCATGAGCGCGGCGACTATCGTTACCTGCGCGACATCACCACACGCTGGATGGACAACGACGTCTACGGTCACGTCAACAACGTCATCTACTACAGCTGGTTCGACACCGTGGTCAACGGCTGGCTGCTGGAGCAGAACCTGCTCGACTTCGAGCAATGCCCTGTAGTCGGTCTGGTGGTCGACACCCATTGCAGCTACTTCTCGTCCATCGCCTTCCCCGACCTGGTGCGCGCCGGCCTGCGCGTGGCAAGCCTGGGCACTTCAAGCGTGCGCTATGAAGTCGGTCTGTTTGCCAACGACAACACCGAGGCTTCGGCGCAGGGCCACTTCGTCCACGTCTACGTCGATCGCGTGACGCGCCGGCCGGTGCCGCTGCCGGCAGCGCTGCGCCATGCGCTCGAGACCCTGGCGGTGGCGTCATGAAGAACTTCGAGGGTCGCGTAGCGGTGATTACCGGCGCCGCATCCGGTTTCGGCAAGGCTTTCGCCGAGATGAGTGCAGGGCTTGGCATAAAGCTGGTGCTGGCCGATATCCAGGCTGACGCGCTCGAGGCCACGGTCGCCGAACTGCGCGCCCGCGGCGCCTCGGTCATCGGTCTGCGAACCGACGTCTCGCAGGCCACGCAAGTCCAGGCTCTGGCCGATGCCGCAGTGGCGGAGTTCGGCGCCGTACACCTGCTGTTCAACAACGCCGGCGTGCTCGCCGGCGGCCTTGTGTGGGAGAACAGTGAAAAGGACTGGGACTGGGTTCTGGGTGTCAACGTGCGCAGCGTGATCCACGGGGTGCGCATCTTCACACCGCTGATGCTGGCGGCCGCTGCGCATGACCCGGACTACGAAGGGCACATCATCAATACCGCCTCGATGGCCGGGCTGCTCAACGCGCCGACGCTGGGCGCCTACAACCTCACCAAACAGGCGGTGGTGTCGCTCAGCGAGACGCTGTACCACGACCTCGCGCTGGTTTCCTGTCAGGTGCACTGCTCGGTGCTGTGCCCCTACTTCGTACCCACCGGTATCAGCTTGTCCGCTCGGAATCGCCCGAACGATCTGGCCAATGCCGGCGCACCGACACGCTCCCAGGCGGCGGCTCTGGCGCAGAACCAGAAGGCTACTGCCGCGGCCAAGGTCAGTGCCCAGCAGATCGCCCACCTGACCTTCGAGGCTGTCCGCCAGCGCAACTTCTATATCTACTCGCATCCCCACGCCATGGGCTCCGTGCGCGAGCGCTTCGATGCGATCGTCGAGCAGCGCAATCCACCCGACCCGTACGCGGGCAAACCGGAGCTGCGGGCTCAGTTGGTCGAGACGTTGCTCGCCTGACTCACCCTGACCTGGCATTCACTTTGACAATGAGGAGACACTTCATGATCGAAAGCATCAAGCGGCTGGCCATGGCAGGCATGGCTTGCGCCATGCTCGCCGCGCCGATGGCACAGGCCCAGACGACCAAGCCCAATATCCTGGTCATCTGGGGCGACGACATTGGCTGGCAGAACGTGAGTGCCTATGGCATGGGCACCATGGGCTACACCACGCCGAATATCGACCAGATCGGCATGGAGGGCATTCGCTTTACCGATCACTACGGACAACCTTCCTGCACTGCCGGCCGAGCGGCGTTCATCACCGGCCAGTACCCGATTCGCTCCGGCATGACCACCGTGGGGCAGCCGGGCGACAAGCTCGGCCTGCAGGCTGCTTCACCGAGCCTGGCCGAGGTATTGAAACAGGTGGGTTACCGCACCGGTCAGTTTGGCAAGAACCACTTGGGCGACAACAACCCCAACTTGCCAACGGTGCATGGTTTCGACGAGTTTTTCGGCAACCTGTACCACCTCAATACCGAGGAACAGAGTGAGTACGCCGATTACCAGAATTTTGCCAAGGACTATCCGGGTGGACCGCAGGCCTACGCCAAAAAATTCGCCACCCGCGGCGTGCTGCACAGCTTCGCCACGGACAAGGACGATACGACGACAGACCCTCGTTTCGGGTTGGTTGGCAAACAGGTCATCGAAGACACCGGACCACTAACGACCAAGCGAATGGAAGACTTCGATGGCGCAGAACTGATCCCTCATGCGATGGACTTCATGCGCAAGGCGAAGAGCGACGACAAGCCATTTTTCGTATGGGTCAACACCACAAGAATGCACATCTACACCCATCTCAACGATAAATGGAAACACGCTGCTGCCCAATACACCCACGAGGACGACACCCAAGGTAGCGGCATGATGCAGCACGACCACGACATCGGTTTGTTGCTGGATTTCCTGAAGGAGAACGGCCTGGATCAGAACACCATCGTCTGGTATTCCACCGACAACGGCCCTGAACACGCTTCCTGGCCACATGGCGCCACGACCCCCTTCCGTGGCGAGAAAATGACCACGTATGAAGGCGGCGTGCGCGTACCGTCGATGTTGCGCTGGCCGGGTGTCATCAAGCCAGGGCAGATCAAGAATGGCATCCAGGCGCACCAGGACATGTTCACCACCCTCGCCGCGGCAGCGGGCGTGCCGGATGTGGTCGAGCGCATGAAAACCGAGAAGAAGCAGTACATCGACGGCATCAACAACATCGACTATTGGACCGGCAAGTCACCCGCCAGCGCACGCACCAGCCTGCTCTATTACATCGAAAGCAAACTGACCGCCGTGCGCATGGGCCCATGGAAGCTGCACTTCTCGACCAAAGAAGACTACTACGCCCCGATAAAACCGTTGTTTGCCCCGCTGATGTTCAACCTGCGCAGCGATCCGTTCGAGAGCTACGACAGCAACGACTCCTACGGCCACATGGTTCAGAAGTCCGCCTGGATTGCCGCACCCATGGGGGAACTGATCGGCAGCCATTTGAAGACCCTGGCCGAGTACCCGCCCGTGCAGGCGGCCAAGTCATTTGACCGATCGAACCTGGTGCAGGATTTCCTGAGAAGTCAGCAGCCGCCACGCTGAAACGCGGGGTGTCTGGATACCCGCGTTGTCTGGACGTTTTTCGCGAGCAGGCTCGCTCCTACAGGTTCCACACGGACCTTTGTAGGAGCGAGCCTGCTCGCGATGGTCTTTAACGGTGACGCGGGGTGTCTGGATACCCGCGTTGCCTGGACGTTTTTCGCGAGCA
>NZ_APIO01000020.1:0-30230 GCF_000408945.1 Pseudomonas sp. G5(2012) | reverse complement strand
TTTAGCCGCGCTGGGCCAAGGATGGCCCATCGCGGCGGGCCCTGTAGGAGCGAGCATGCTCGCGAAAAACGCCAGAACAACACGGGCATTCAGATAGCCCTCGTCATCGTTGACGACCATCGTCGGAACGCCGCCCGGAGCATGCTCGCTCCTACAGGCTCTTCCAAGTGACTCGCCGTAAGGGCGAAACCCTAGGTGGCCGTTACCGCAGGAATGGATATGTACTCCGTCAACAAAATCCAGGTCGTTTGTCAGGTCGCCTTCGCTGGCAAGCCAGCTCCCACAGTTTGGATCGGGTACATCTGCAGGAGATGGGTTGGCTGTGAGGCCGCCTTCGCCGGCAAGCCTGGCTCCTACAGTGGATCGGTGCAGCCGTGAGAGATGGGTTGGCTGTGAGGCCGCCTTCGCCGGCAAGCCTGGCTCCTACGGTTTTGGATCGGGTGCATCTGCAGGAGCCTGGTCGGCTGTCGGCCGCCGGGGCTTACTCATCCTCCCCCTCTCCCTCCGGCACCACCCTGTTCTGCGTCAGGTAGCGATCCAGGGTCTCATTCTGCGCAGGCTGGGAGTTGTCCCCCGCCACCTGCCACAAACGTCGCTCGATCCCCTGCGCCAGCATATGCCCCACCGCCGCCTCGATCGCCGACAACACACACAACTGCGCCGGTTCGTTGGTGGTGTAGCCCACCTCGGCCTCAAGCAATTTCTTGAACTCGATGAACTTGAACACGCCAGCACTACGGGCCACGGAGTAGATGGTCTTGCTGGTCATGACGTTGGACAGCACCTGCCCGCTGCGCACGTCCACTGCCCGCAGGTTCACCGTGACCTGGTCGACGCGATACTCCCGGGCAATGTCGATGCCCAGGTAGCGCGCGCCTTCGCCGCCGCTGCGTACGTTGGTGTCGTAGGCGATGATCCCGCCTTCGAGCATCATGTTCGCCGCTTGCAGCGGTGGCAGCTCACCCTGGATGTTCACCGGGGTATTGGGTTTCTTCTGCGAGGCGCGGATGATCTTGCGCTCGGTCAACAGGTTCTGCAGCCCTTCACGCTCGAGCACCACGAACCAGCCGCTGGCCTGCAAGGCGTCCATCAGCATGCTCGCCGCGCCCTGGGTGACGCTGGTGGAAAACGAGCTGGCCGGGGTCGGCTTGTATTGCCCGGTCTGGTCGCGGAAGCCGTAGACCACCGCCATCAACCGGCCCTTGGGTCGTGGCATGTTGATCAAGTCATAGTAGGTCGAGGCCCTTGGGGTCAGGGTCGGGGTTTTGGAGTCCTGCTCGGCCGGCATCGGCTCGCGCAGACTGCACCCTTGTAATGCCGCCAACATCAGCCCTAGCGCTATTATTTTTTTCATGTCCTTAACTCCCCATTGTCCCGATTCCCCTCAAGGGGCCAGTCCATTCACCTGGATTTCCGAAACTTCGCCCGTGGCCCGGTCGGTCACGTTGATCGTCAGCGCACCGGAGTCGTCGACCACGTCGACGATGAAAGCGTCCGTGGACAGGCTCCCCGTGTTGCCGGTGGAGATGTTGTCCAGCAGTTGACCCAGCAAGCGCGATTGCAACTGGGCGCTGAAGCGCTCCAGGGCTGAGGTCCCGGCCGCCGAGGTACGATCCTTCAAGTCGGGATCGTCGTAGTCGTTCTGCGCCTGGGCGTTGTTGAGCAGCCAGGTGCCGTTCAACGGGTTGCCGCCAAACGAAGGGTTGACGGGCGTGTACACCAGTTCCGTGCCCTGGACCATGGCGCAAGCACCCAGGCCGAGCATGCATCCACCGGCGCGCTGCAAAAACGTTTTCACTTTCATAGTTCGTCCCTCTCAAGGTCCGTGGTGTCCTGCAACAAGGCTTCCAGCTTGCGCTGGACAATCTGCCCGCGTACCCAGTCGGCGGCGGCATAGGCCTCGTCCTTGAGCTCCACGGTGTTCGGCGGCAGGAAGCGCCGGTAAACCAGGCGTTGTTGAAATTCCACGGTCACCAGGCTGCCCCAGCGAGCCGAAGGTCGTTCGCGTACCACCAGGTTGAAATCCATCGGGCTGGTGGCACGCAGGCGTTCACTGAACGAGTAGTAAAATTCGTGGCCGATGTGCGAGATCGTGTCGTCGACGATGAAGCCGAGCATCTCGTCCTCTTCAGCGGCCCAGGTCACGCAGGTGCTCAACAGCAGGATCATCGCCAGGCAGAAGCGCTTCATGGCTGCAATCCCTCCGGCACTGCGGACTGGCCTTTGGCAGGGCCCGAGGTGCCATCGAGGAAGGCTTTTTCGGCCACGAATTGCCAGTCCTTGTAGCTGGCCATGCCGTTGAAGTCCGACCACTGGCTGGGGAAGTCCGCCTGCTTGAGCGGCTTGTCGGTGGACGAGCTGCTGATGCCGGTGATGCGTCCGTCGAAGCCGCGCATCAGGAACCATTCACCGCCGCCGATCGGGTCCGGGTATAGCTGGCGTATATGGTGTTTGGCGCTGGGGAAACGTTCGTCCTGCAACAGGTCGGCGAGTTCCTTGGGGTACTGGGCCAGGCCTGGCGAACTGCGGTAATAGCTGCGCAGTGCCTGGGCGTACTGGGTGCCGACCCAGAGCAATTGGCGTTCGCGGTCACGCCGTGAAGCGGTGGACCACAACTCGCCGGCACTGGCCAGGCCCATGCCCATCACCATGATCAGGAACAGCACACCCAGGTAGGTGAAGCCGCCTTGTGCCGCAGGCTTACCACTCGGAATAAAGGCTGCCATCACGCGCCCTCCCTGTGGCACCACTCTTGATATCGGCGACACCGCCGGCCACGCCGTCAGGCGGTGCAACCAAGACCCAGGCGTCCTTGCGTTCGACAATCGGGTCCATCGGCGGATTGCGCAGGTAGCGCTGTTCAACCAGTTGCTCGATGGAGTCGGGATAGCGTCCGGTGTCACCGTAGTAGTGATCCAGTGCTTCGCGCATCGCCGACAGGCTCTGGCGCAAGGTGGTCTCCTTGGAGGCCTCCAGGCTGTTGAAATAGCGCGGCAAGGCGATGGTCATCAGGGTGGCGATGATTGCCATGACCACCATCAGTTCCAATAGGGTAAAACCCTTTTCCCGACGCATATGTTCACCACTCCCGGTAGGCGATGCCGTTGAGACCCTTGCCCCGGGCCTTGGAGTAGACGTCGAAGACGTCCTGGCCTTCCCGCGGGTTTTGAGCCGTACTGTCGTAGGAGCGCAGGCCCCAGCCACCTTCGTCGTCGCGCTTGACCGGTGCCAGCGGGTCATGGGGTACGCGGCGCAGGAAATAGAACTTGGCACCCTTGGCGCTGCGCACATCGCGCACCCCTTCCACCAACACCTGCAGGTTCGGCGGGTAGCCGCTGCTGTTGAGCGACTTCTCGATGTACCCGGCGTCGAAAGCACGCTTGTAGGCGTCGATGGCATCGCGGATCTGGTACAGCGCGGTACGCAGTTCCTGCTCTTTGCCCCGGCGCACCACGGTCTCGGTCAGCGGCGCGGCCATGCCGGCCAGCAGGCCGATCAACGACAGCGTCACCACGACTTCAATCAAGGTAAAACCGCGTTGCGAGGCGTTCATGATCAAGGCTTCCCAACAGTAACGGTGGTAGCGATCGGTGCGCCCATGCCATTGGCCTTGACCTCTTCAACCTCGACCTTCGAGCGATCCGGTGCCTGGATGTGCATGCTGGTTTCGGTGCCCGTGGTGAATTCCATGTCCGATGGACTCTGGTACGGCAGGTTGCGCACGATCCGCGGGGTGATCGACAACACCAGCTCGGATTTGCTCACGTCGTCCTTGTTGCTGCCGAACAGGCGGCCGAGGCCAGGAATATCGCCAAGACCGGGAATCTTGTTGCCGGTGCTGCCATGGTCGTTGCGCATCAGGCCGGCGAGAATCTGCGTTTCGCCGTCATGCAGGCGCAGGGTGGTCTGCGCGTTGCGGGTATCGACCTGGACCGGAATCGTGCCCTGGCGGGTCGGTTCCAGTGGCGTGGCGTTGCTGACTTCCAGGGCCACCTTGATCGCCACTTCGTTGTTCAAGTGCACGGTGGGCTGCACTTCCAGTTTCAGACCGACGTCCAGGTAAGTCACGCTTTCGGTGATCACCGGTCCCTGGGTCGACGGCACCGAAGTGGCGCTGATGATCGGCACACGCTGGCCGATGTGGATGCGTGCCTGTTCGCGGTTGCTGACGCGGATCACCGGGCTGGCGAGGGTATTGATGTCCTTGTCCTGGGCATTGATCTTGGCCTGTGGCGAGGGCTGGATAGTGATCCGGCTGGAGTTGATGCCTTTGAGCTGGTCGAGAACGCTGACCGCCGAACCGTCGCTGTTGATCACCCCAAAGGTGTTCGGCCATTGCAGGCCAAGGTCGAGAATCCGTTGGGTGGCGACTTCCATCACTTCCACTTCCAGCACCACTTCGGGGTTGGACTGATCCTGTGATTGCAGGAGCTTCTCGGCCATGCGCACGGCATCGCCGGTGTCGCGCATGGTCAGGGTGTTGAGGCGTTCGTCGACGAACACGTCGCGGGTCTTGAGCATGGTCTTGACCATGTTCAGCGCGGTATTGGCATCGATGCTGGTCAGGTAGAAAGTGCGCATCACCAGCTCCTGGTAATCCTTGAGCTTCTGCGGCGAGTCCGGGTAGATCAGCAGGGTGTTTTCGTTCACCACTTTCTGGTGCAACTGGTTCTGTTGCAGCAGCAGTGCCACGGCGTCTTCGATGCGCACGTCGCGCACGAAGATGGTGGCTTTCATGTCCGGGCGCAGGTCCTTGTCGAAGATGAAATTCAGGCCGGCGACCTGGGACAGCACTTCGAAGATGGTCTTGAGATTGGCGTCGCGAAATTCCAGGGTTACCGGCTTGTCCAGCTTGGTGCGCAGTTGCGGATAGGCCACCACGTTGCGGCTCTGCACCAGGCGGATATTGCCTTGCAGTTCCAGGGCGCCTTCGTTGTTGGGGTCCAGTTCGAGAATCTGCCTGACCTGACGCTCGGCGCCGTAGATGTCGCCACGGCGCAGGTCGCCACGGGCCAGTTCGAGTTTTTCATCGAGGCTGCGCATGTGTTCGAGCTGGCGCAAGGCGTCCTGGGCGCGGCGGTTGTTCGGTTCGATGGTCAACACCCGGCCGTACCCCATGCGAGCGGACGCGAAATCACGCTGGGTCCGATCCATGTCGGCCTGGGTCAGCAGCGCCGTGATCGCACGGGCACGAGCGCTGTTGAGGGCAATGTGCAGTTCGGTGTCGCGAGGGTTTTCCCGCAGGCCCTCCTCGATCCGGGCCAGGCCGGCTTCGTACTGGCCCTGTTCGATCAGCTCAGAGGCTTCTTCCTTGGCCACCTGCGCCGAGCTGCAGGCAGCCAGCCCTGCACAGAGGCAGAGGCTCATCAGCAAACGGGACTTGTTCATTGCGCGCTCCCCACAGACAAGGTCTGGGACAAATGCAGAGGCAAATAGACCAGGCTCAGTTCCAGATCGGAAATGCCCTCGATCTTCCATGTTTCGTCAATCACATCCCCTTTACGCACGACGTAGATCTTTTCGCCGTTTTGCAAAAACACTTGCAGGTCGGTGCGATCGTCCATCCGGCCGATGAACTGGAACGGCATGGGCGGTGCAGTGGGGACCTGCACCACCGGTGCAACGTTGACCGGTTGTTCGGTGACGCTGGCCAGGGTGGGTGCGGCCTTCCAGCTGCGCGCGGCGAACAGGTCGCCCGCCGGGCTCAGGTCCTTGATCGCCACGGGCGCAGCAGAGGCCTGCGCGGCTGGCAAGGCGCCGCGTTGCTTGCCTTTGACTGGCGTGGCCACAGCGGCCACTTCGACGTCACTGTCGTCAGCCTGTTTAAAGTATTCGGGCACCCAGGTCAGCGCCGCGGCCACGCCGAGGAACGCCACCCAACCCACCGCACGTTTGTTGTTCATCATGACCTCGACAGGTAAAGGGTCATGCGGATCCGCCCGTTCAGGTCCGTGTCGGCGATCTTCTTGCGCGAAAGCTCCAGGTCCTCCACCACCACCGCCGGCAACTGGCCGAGCAAGGCATGCATGAAGCGCCGCAGTTGCGGGTAGCTGCCCCGCACCGGCAGGAGGATCTGATAGCGCGCCAGGTGGGTCTTGGGGTCGATGCCCAGCGAGTATTCGCCCCTGGACAGGGTGATGCGCTCCTGGGCGGCCAGCGCGTAGATCTTGTCGATGGCGACGGTGGCCTGGGGCTGGGTTGGCAATTTGCTGCGGAAGTCATCGAGCTGGCGTTGTGGCACGACCGGAGCGGCGATCGAGCCCTCCTCGACCTTGGCCAGGTATTCGCGGGCGTCCTGGGTCTGCTGGCTCAGGTGCTGCAGCGCCTGCCAGTCCGGCAACAAGCCGAACAGGCCGTAGGCCAGCGCCAACACCAGCAGGGCCAGCCCTGCCAGGCCCGGGACGCCGAGGCTTTGCAGGTATTCGTGGACGATCAATCTAGGGATTTGCATCGCTAATCTCCCAGGTAGCCGACAAGTTGAATTGCACCGGGTGCTCCGGCACGTTGGCGACGATTTCGTGGCTGAGCAACGACACGTCGGAAAGCTCGTCGCAGGCTTCGAGGCGGCGGTGGAAGTCGAGCATGGCGTCCAGGTCGCGTGCCTCGGCGCTGATCCGCACCTGGCCCTTGCGGGCATCCGGGGTCAGGGTCAGCAAGGCAATGTTGTCGCGCGGCATGGCTTCCAGGGTGGCGAACAGGCGCTCCCAAGGGCGGCGCAACTGCTGCGAGACCTTGCGCATCTCGGCCAGGTTCTGCGCCTGCTCGCGGGTTTCGGCCGGGGTCAGGCTGACCTTGCTGCCGGTGTCGCCAGTAAGTACCCGTTGCGTGGTTTGCAGGTGACCTTGCTGTTGTTCGGCCTCACCACTTACCTGTTGCTGGATGACGATGCAGGTCAGCGCCAGCACCACGCCACCGACCAGCAGGCTCCAGCCCAGGGGACTGGAGCGGCGGCGCGGCTGAAAGTCGAGCATCAGGGGGCGCATGTCAGGCCACCGTCCGGGACATGACGTACAGGCTGTCGCGTACGCTGGTCCGGCCTTCTTCGAGGGTGCGCAGCTGTACGCCTGGCACTTCAGGGTGCGAGTCGATACGCGCTGGCGCATGCAGGTAGACGTTCAGCGGCCGATCACTGATGGACGCCTGCAATTGGCATTCGCGACCGACCAGCGCGCTCAGTGCGGCATCGCTGTCGCTGCTGCCCACCGAGCGCACTGCCGTCCAGCGACCTTCGCGCGCCAGCAACATCACGCTGCGCACAGGTTCGGCGACCACGAACAGGAAGTCGCCGGCGTCGAAGCTTTTGTCGAAGTGGTTGAACGCCGCCATCAGGTACGGTTGCACCGAACGCAGGCGCAAGCCACGGCCACTGACCAGGGCACGCAGGCGTTCGATCAGGTCTTGCGGCAGCGCGCTGGCGATCCGGTCGTAGCCGGCGGGTTCGGCCGACAGCACCAGGCTCCAGGGTTGGTTGGCCGCCCCGTAGAGGTCTTCGAAGCACAGCTGGGCAAACCCGCGCAGTTCGTCGGGGCTGCTGATCTGCTCGCTCCAGGGCACCAGGCAAAAGCGGCTGAAGTGGCCGGAGACCACCACAGTCAACTCGGCACCGGCGCGGGCATGTTCGCCCAGCAGGCGGTCGAGGGTTTCCAGGGCGACCGTCCAGGCCATGAACCCTTCATCGATGAAGCCGACGCTGCCCAGCCACAGGGTGTCGCCACCCTGGCGTTGACCGAGGCCGACACCACTGGCGCCGAGCACGGCGACATAACGCTCACGAGATAAAAGTGACACGATTGATCTCCTCGAGAGTGGTCCGGCCTTGTTGCACCAGTTCCAGCGCCGATTCGCGCAGCAGGCGCAAACCGCGTTTGCAGGCGTGGGCCTTGATTTTCGAAATGGGTTGGCGCTCGACGATCATTTGCCGCAGCTCGTCGTCCAGGTGCAGCAGCTCGGCAATCGCACTGCGTCCGCGGTAGCCGGTGCCACGGCAATGACCGCAACCCTTGCCATGGACGAAGTGGTAGTGCGCGACCTGATGCGGGTCGAGGCCCGAGCTTTGCAGTTCTTCTTCGGTCGGTGCGTAGGGCGTGCTGCACGCGCTGCAAACCAGGCGGATCAGACGCTGGGCCAGCACCGCATTGAGCGCGGAGACCAGGCTGTAGGGGTCGATTTCCATCTGGGTGAAGCGGCCGATCACGTCGAACACGTTGTTGGCGTGGATGGTGGTGAACACCAGGTGCCCGGTGAGTGCCGATTGCACGGCGATCTGGGCAGTGTCGGGGTCGCGGATCTCGCCGACCATGATCTTGTCCGGGTCGTGGCGCAGGATCGAGCGCAGGCCGCGGGCGAAGGTCAGGCCTTTCTTTTCGTTGACCGGGATCTGCAGCACACCGGGCAGCTGGTACTCCACCGGGTCTTCGATGGTGATGATCTTGTCCACGCCGTGGTTGATCTCGGTGATCATCGCGTACAGCGTGGTGGTCTTGCCGCTGCCGGTGGGGCCGGTGACCAGCACCATGCCGTAGGGTTCGGCAGCCAGGCGGCGCAGTTGACGCAGGGTTTCCTCTTCAAAGCCCAGGGCCTGCAGCTGCACGCCGCAGACCTTGTCGGCCAGGTCCTGCTTGTCGAGCACCCGCAGCACAGCGTCCTCGCCGAAAATGCTCGGCATGATCGACACCCGGAAGTCGATCTGCCGGCCGCTGATGCCGATCTTGAAGCGACCGTCCTGGGGCACGCGTTTTTCGCCGATGTCCAGTTCGGCCATGACCTTGACCCGGGAAATCACCTGTTCGGCGAACTCGCTGCCCTGGATCTTGCTGATGTTGTTGAGCACGCCATCGATGCGGTACTTGATCACCAGGCCGCTGCCGGTGGTGCCCAGGTGGATATCGCTGGCGTGCATTTTCAGTGCGTCGTAGAGGGTCGAGTTGACCAGCTTGACCACCACGCTCGAGTCTTCGCTGATGCTGGTCAGGGACAGGCTTTGCAGGGTGTCGATCTCGGTATTGCCGTCGGCCTGGGCGTTGAGCGATTCCACCGCGTGGAAGCTCTCTTCGTGGCGTGCCAGGTAGGCTTTCAGGTCGTCGGCATGCACCAGGTACAGCGGCGCGCCGTGCAGGCAGTCGTCGATCCAGGCCAGGCGAGCGCTGTCGAAGGGGTCGGCAAACACGCCGATGACCGCATCGTCGTGACGCAGCAGGATGAATTCGCGCTTGAGGCATTGGGCCAGGGTGACCCGGTCGAACACCGGGGTGGCTTGAAACAGGCTGTCGGTGTCGAGCACCGGGTAGTGCAGGGTCGCGCCCAGGCACTGGATAAAGGGCATGGGAGCCAGTTCGCAGAGCGCCCCGAGGGCTTCGAGCATGCGTTCGCCGGAACTGCCAGCCCGGGAGCGAGCCTGGGCCAATTGCTCACTGGTGAATCGAGTCGGTACACAATCGCGCGTTGGCACATCGACGACAAGGGAAAGACGGTCCATGGCTTGCTCTCCAACACCCGGGGCTTAGAGCCCTGTCGGCGCGGCGAGCAATTGCGGCGGATGCCGTAACCTCTTGTCGCGCCATTACTCCCCGGTGAGCAATCGTTCGTCGTCTGGCGCTGTGGAGGCCGTGTTACTTCGTCGGCGATCTGCAAGCACCCAACTACCGTCGTACAACTGCAGCGGGAAACTCTCGTTCCTGCTCTGGCGTCGTTCGACAAAGCCTTCACTACTGCTCACACCCGCTTTGGGTTCGCGCTGGCGCCCCAGAAGGTCAAGTACTGCACGCGCCAGTTCCGCCAACGGAAACGGTTTGAACAGGATATGGCTGACTCCCAGTTGCCGGGCCCTTTCGCAAACCTCTGCGGTGGGGTGCCCCGTGATCAGCACAAAATGACACTTCCTGTTCTGGCGGACGGCATCGAGCACCTCAAAGCCTTCCATATCGGGCAAGCGGTAATCGAACACCATCACATCGGGTGCGAAATCGTCAGCTTCTACGATTCCTTGCGCACCGTCGTGAGCAATCCGGACTTCCAGCGCTTGCGCCTGCAGGTAACCCTGGAGGTTTTCCGCCAGCAGCTGTTCGTCATCGACAACCAGTACTTTGTTTAACAAGGTGGACTCCTTGAAACCGCAGATCCGAGTTCCGAACCTGGCGGAGTGCGCGCCTTGATAGGTCTAACGCACACTTCATGCCAGGCTGAGTGCCGGTAATTTTATGTATTCATGTCCTTGAATTTAAAAGCAATGCCTTAACGTCCACATGCCCCACCCCCCAAAAGCGGGGGAAAGCTATCGGATGCGCATCGACGCTTTCCCCCACAGTTGGGGAAAGCTCATTCATCGTCAATGCGTTCGATCCGATTGCTTGCGCGCAGATGAGCCAGCGCCTGCAGACGAGCCTGGACCTGTTTCTGTCGGGCAAGGTAAACCCGAACCATTTCAAGTCCCTGCTCTTCTGAGACATCGGCAGCCTCCAATCGGTTCTGCAGCAAGATCAAATGCCAGCCAACCGCCGTGCGCACCGGCTCGCTGATGGCCCCGGGCTTGAGGGCAAAAGCCGCCGCTTCGAACTCCGGCAGCATGCGCCCACGGGTGAAGTAACCCAGATCGCCGCCGGCGCTGGCCGAAGCGTCTTCGGAACCGCTACGGGCCACACTGGCAAAATCGGCGCCCTCGTCAATCGAGGTACGCATTGCCTGCAATCGTAGTCTCGCGGCCTCGACTGTGGAAGCATCCGCACCCTGAGGGACTTTGATCAGGATATGCCTGACCTGGATTTCCTCGGGCCGATTCATCTCGGCGCGGTGTTCCTCATAAAACGCCCGCACCTGTGTTTCGTCCGGCTGTTGCGCCCTGGTGAGTTCGGCAAACATCTGCTGCGCCGCCAGGTCACGGCGGGTGTATTCGATGTAGGCGGCCTCATCGAACCCAGCGTCCTCCAGGCGCCGAGCGAACACCAGTGCGCCACCCATGGCCTGCCGGGTCTGTTCCACCTGGTCGTGCACCGTGGCATCGCTGACCACCACCCCGCGCTTGACCGCTTCCTGCCAGAGCAGCTCCTTGTCGATCAGGGCGTCCAGCGCCGCCTTGCGCAGCTGTTTGTAGGCGCTGGGACTGCGGATGCTGGCGACTGCCCGGCCCTGATCCTCCAGGTATTCGGTGAAATAGCGCTCCAGGCGCAGCTGGGAAATTTCCTCGCCATTGACCCTTGCTACCGCCGGGCCATTACTGGAAAACGCGGCGGGCACCCATAGGGTCAATAGCACCAGCACAGTCATGAGTTTCATGTTCAGCCTCCGGATCAGGGCATGGCGGCAATGGGTTTGTAGGGGGCGACCAAATAGAAGCGCTGGTCTGGCAGGTCCACGGTGACCACATGGGCGCCGTTCAGGCCCAGGCGTCGACCCGGCCCGAAACTGATCAGCGGGGTCAGGCCGGTATCGAAGTCATGCAGGCCTTCCAGGGCATTGATCAGTTTTTCCCGGCTGGCATCGCGTCCCGCCTGTTTCATGCCCTCGCTCAGCAACAGCATCGAACTGTAGGCACCGACCTGCAGCACCGCGTGTTCGCCACCGAGCCTCTGGCGCTCGCGCAGTTGCGTCAGGGCGGTGCGCCCGGTCATCGTCCAGTCGCTGGGCACGAACGGATACGCCAGGAACACCCGTCGGGAAAAATCACTGGGCACCTGCAGCAGATCCCCTGCCACCTGATTCGAGGCGGCGAACAGGTACGGCACCTGGCCCGCGGTCTGCAGCCGCTCGGCCAGGCGACTGAAACCACCACTGCTGCCCATGTAGAACACCGAGCGCGAGCCCAGTGGCAACTCGTCCTGCGCCGACTCGTAGGGTTGCAGGCGCACTTTCTGCCAGTCGTTGTCCTGCAGGTACTGCGCAAGTTTCTCGGCCGCCAGGCGCTGGCCCGGCTCGTTCGGGTAGGCAATCAACGTTGGGCCTTGCAGCACGCGCAGACTGGTGGCGGCGTAGTTGGCCAAGGCAATCATTTGTTCGCGCAGCCCCGGCAACGGTTCGAAAATCTGTCGACTGGCCTGGGCCGTGCCTTGCAATGACAGCGCGCCGATCAGCGGCACGCCGGCCTGTTCCAGGCGCGGCGCCAGTTCGGCATCCAGCGCCGGCACCAGCGGTGCGACCAGCGCGAAAACCTGTTCCTGCTCGATCAACTGGTCCAGCGCCTGCTCGGCGCTGGCACGGTCGGGACCGGGATCCATGATGGTCAGGCGCAACTGCCGGCCATGAATCCCCCCCGCTTCGTTGATCCGCGCCACGCTGCCCCTGAGCACCGCCGCCACGGTGAGGCCCTCTTCGCCCAGCGACCCGCTGCTCGGCAGCAAGGTGCCCAGGTGCAGGCTGTCGGGGCTCAGGCCCGGATCGCGCTCATCGGCCAGGCGCTTGAGGTAGGCCGTCAGGTTGCGTTGATCGTTCATCGACAGCACGAACCGCGGCATCGCTGCATCGAGCCGGTTGTTGCCCGGGTCACGTCCCTCCTGGATCGCACGGGCCAAGGTACCCTCGGTGTAGGCCGGGTAGGCCCGCCCGTTGATCTGCTGTTGACCATAGGTACTGGTCAGCCGCGACCAGCTCAGGTCTGGCGGGCGCACCCCGCCTTCCGGGCGCCCCAGGCCATCGCTGCCGTGGCAGTTGGCGCACGGCAGGCTGGTGGCCGGCAGTAGCATGCCCGCCGCCCCGATCCTCGCCATGATCGGTTCACCGCTGGCCGAAACCCCCTCGCGGTACAGCCGTTTGCCGGCGCTTTCGCTGGGCGTCAGCGTTAACGCCTGGGCGCCCAGGCTGATGCCACCGAGGAGAAGCAGGCTGAGGATCAAGGCATTTTTCATGGCCCGGACTCAGCGACCGGCCACGGGCATTGCCAGTAGCTGCAAGCGCTGGGCAATGGCGGCGGCCGGGGCATCGGGGCGGATCTTGCTCCAGCGCTTGTTCGCCACGTCACCGACGATCAACTGGGTGGAGTGCTGCTCGGGGGACGGTATGACCTGGCCAATTCGCCCAAGGACCAGGTCCATTTGCGCTTTGTCGCCGGTAAGAAAAAGCCAGTGGGGCTCATCGACGCCCTGCTTCAAGGTGTAAGCCTTGAGTACCGCCGGGGTGTCCCGCAGCGGATCACTGGTAAGGGAGATAAAGGTGATGCCGTCCGCCTTGTCGCCCAGCACTTCGCGCACTTGCTTGAGCTTCTGGGTGATCAACGGGCAGGCGTCCGTGCAACTGGTGAAAATCACATTGAGCAGCACCACGCGGTTGTGCAGCGCGTCGCTGTAGAAACGCAGGGTATTGCCGTTCTGGTCCTGCAACGGCGTGTCGGTGAACCAGGTCTTGGCATCGCGAGTGCCACCGGCCGGCTGCGCGGCGGCCGCCACCGTAGCGGAGTCGGTTGCGGCTTGCTCATGCCCTTCATGGGCCAAGGCCAAGGAGCTGGCGAGGCAGGCGCAGAGGCTCAGGGCGATCCAGTCGAGAAGTCTCATGGCTGATGCTCCATGGCGATGGCGGTGTGTTTGGCGTGGGCGTTGCGTTCACCGCTGAGCTTCTCCACTTGCCGGGTCAATACGGCCGGGTCGGTGAAGCCGTAGTAGCGGGTCCAGTGGCGGCTATTGCCGTCCCCCACGAGGATCAGCGGCGCATGATTCTTGAAGTCGCCACTGAAACTGCCCAGGCCCTTGAGGGTTTCGTTGACCGACTGAGTGGAGCCGGTCAGCCAGCTCCAGCCCGGACCGTTCTGGAAGGTGCGGGCGTAATCGTTGAGGCGCTTGGCGTCATCGCGCTGCGGATCGATGCTGATCGACACCAGCTGCACCTCGGTGCCGACCCGTGCCCCCAGCTGTTTCTGCACCTTGCCCATGATCGAGGACACCACCGGGCAGACCGTGGTGCAACTGGTGTAGATAAAGCTCATGACCACGATCTTGTCGGCTACAAGGTCTTTTTCCAGGCGCACGGTCTTGCCGTTCTGGTCCACCAGCGCGACGTCGGCGAACTTGACCTGGGCGGTCTCGGAACTGGTGCTTTTGGCGGCCATGGTGTGGCCGGCGTGTTCATCGGCCGAATGGGCCAGGGCCTGGCCGATACTGGCAGTCAACAGGCAGAGCGTCAGCAGTCCGTGATGTGCGAGTCGGTTCATGTCGATGTCCTCTTCAATGAGCAATGCCGGGGGTCACCCGAACGCTGGCAAACGTCTGGTCGTCGAAATTCGCGCCCAGGGACGCCGCACGCACGTGCAGGTACCAGGCGCCTTGCTGGTCAAGGGTGACCGGGGCTTCATAGATGCCATTGCCGACGTCCAGTGCCGCGACGTACTGGGGCCGGGAACTGGGCGCCAGGAAGTAGCGCACCTGCACGTCCTTGACCCCGCTGCGCTGGACCTTCTGTTTGCCTTGGACGATGCGAAAGCGCACGACATAAGGGCTACCCAGGGCGGCCGTGGTTTTGTCGAGCATGAACTCGACTTTCGGGATGCCGGCGACGGGGCCCAGGCTTGCGTTCGGCTCAACCACGGCGCTGAAGCAATGGATGATGTTGGGCTGGTTGAGCAGGAACGCCACATCGAAGCGCCCCGCCGCCGGCAGCTTGATCCGCGCGCTGTACAGCCCCGGTTCGACTTCGCGCAGGCTGCGGTCGATGACCAGCGCCGCCCGCGCCACTTGCCCGCGATTGGGGTAGCCGGACATCGGCGCGTTCATGCCTTCGGCGTAGAAGTAGGTGGTGTTGTCCACCGGGTTGACCACAAACACCGCGTTGTCGTCCCGCGACACCGCCAGGCTCGACGCCAGCGGCAAGTCGCCGGCCAGGCGCGGCGGTTGCGGCCCGGCTTCGAAGCCCTGGCTGATCGGCTTGCGGCCCTCACCGAAGGACGCCAGGTTGATCATCGTGACCTTGGCCGAGGCCAGTCCGCGCACGTAGGCATAGGCCTTGGTAAACACCACTTGATAGGGTTCGGCGGACACGTCCAGTTCATGGATCAGCGAATCAGTGGCAGCGTCGATCACCGCGGCCTGGTTCTCCAGGGTATTGAGCACGATGCCGAAACGGCCGTCGGCGCTGAAACCCATCGGGCCGAGGCCCTGCTTGATCTTGATCACCCGCCGCACCGACTGGTTCGCGGCGTCGACCACGGTCACCGTGCCGTCCTTGCCATCGGCCACATAGGCCGCGCCGGACAGTGGCGAGTACACCACCGACAGCGGGTGCGAGCCGGTCTTGAGCTGCTTGGCGATGGTCAAGGTGGCGACATCGATGATGCTCAGGGTGCCGTCGTCGCGGTTGGTGACAAAGGCGAAGCGGCTGTCCTTGCTGAAGGCGATTTCGTGGTGACCGCTGCCAGTTGCCAGGTGCCTGAGGGTCTTGAGGCTGGCGGTGTCGATCACCGTGACCCCGGAAAGCTCGGCCGACGGGGCATTGTTGCCGACCCACAGCAGGCGCTCGTCCGGTTGCAAGGCCACGCGCACCGGATTGCTGCCCGCGGCCACCGAGTCGAGCAGCTTGAATTGCTCACTGTCGATCACCGCGACTTCACCCGCCGTGGGCATCGACACGAACACCCGTTTGTTGTCCCTGGGGGTGACCCAATCCATCGGCGGTTGCTTGATATCGATGCGGGTCATAGTGCTGGTGATGCCGCCCACCGAGACCGAGGGGTCGACCACCGACACGCTGGCATCGCGGTTCATCACCATCAGGAAGTAGCTGTTGAGGTCGAGCAGCGGCCGTGCGCCGATACTTGATTTAAGGAACACCCCGACCCGCGCCTTGCAGCTCTGCTCGCGGCCCTGGGCCTGGTCAGCGGCGACGGTCTCTGGGTCGATCCAGGCGCCGGGGGCAACGCCCGCCAGCGGTTGGCCCGACGCCTTGTCGGTGACGTTGAAACGCACATCGGCAAATTCACCCTCGCGCAACACGCCGTCTGCAGCCAGCGGCCGCACTTCGAGGGCCACCGACACGCCGTCACGTTCAAGCGTCTGGCCGGTCCATGTGTCGGGCAGCGCGATGTCGCCAAGCAGGGTCGGCGGCGACGTGCGCCACACCCCGAGCCAGATCAGCGCAACCCCTACGACCAGGGCAACACTGGCGATTTTGATGGTCCTGTTCATGTCACATCTCCCCTTCAGATCTATGCCTGCTTCACCGCGTCCCCCTGTGGGAGCGAGCCTGCTCGCGAAGAGGCCAGCACATCCAGCATTGATGTGTCTGACACTCCGCCTTCGCGAGCAGGCTCGCTCCCACAGGTATTGCGTTGTTTCCCGCCCTACGGCGCCGGTTCCGGTTCGTTGGTCACCCGCAACAGTCCCCACAACCCGGAGGTATTGCCGTAGGCGCCGTAGTCGCGGAACAGGTAGTCACCCGGTATCGCGTTGACACCCCCGGCGCTCGGCAGCATGAAGCTGAAGTGCGCTGCCGGCAGGACGCTCTCGCGGGCGCCGATGTACATCGACATCGGGTTGTAGCCGAACCGCACCGAACCCACCCCTGGCGTACCCATCGGATAACCACCGGTATCGCTCTTCTCTGGCTGGAACGGGTTGGTCGACCAGACGTGACCGTCAAGCTGGAAGATGGTGCCGCGACTGCCCCCGGTAGGCATCAGGATGTGCGTGCGGAACGGTTGTCCCGGTCTGGCGTACAGCACTGGCGTTTGTGGGTCACCGCCCACCAGCGCGTTGCTGTAGGCCATGTGTGCATTCACCATGTCGCCGTAGCCCGCGCCGTCGGCACGGCCGAACGGTGCATCCGGGGCCAGGCCGAAGCGGTACCACATCGGTTCGGTCTTGTAGTTGATGGCCATGCTGGAGTTGTCCTGCGGATCGTTCGGCACGCCGAACCCTTCCGCCGCAATCCCTTCCACCGGCCGACCATTGGCCCAGCGAATGTTCAAGGCTTTCTGCCAGACCATCGCAAAGTCGCGGTAGCTGGTTTGCCCAGGTGCGGTGACGGTGGCATTGACCTTGCGCGTGTCTTCCACCCAGGTGGCGCCCACCGGCAGGATGCTCATCGCCCCGGCCAGGCCCTTTTGCGACTGCTTGATCACGTCCGCCGGGGTGATGTTCAAGCCGCCGAACTCGATCGCCGTGGCGTTGATGTTGTCGACATTACGGCCCAGTTGAGTGATCGGTTTGCCTTCACGCTCCAGGTGGCCAGCGTAGTATTGGTAGGTACGGGTCGGGTAGGCCCCGCTGCTGCCGACACGCGGTGGCACGGTCTGGGTCGGGTTGGCGCCGACGTTGGTGCCGTCGGATTTGGTGATGTCGTACGCCAGCAGTTGCGCGTGCAGCCCCACGTGGCTCGACGGCCGCATCAGGTTGTTGCTGAAGGTGGTCGAACCGCTGCCGCTGTT
Source organism: Pseudomonas sp. G5(2012) (assembly GCF_000408945.1). NCBI lineage: Bacteria > Pseudomonadati > Pseudomonadota > Gammaproteobacteria > Pseudomonadales > Pseudomonadaceae > Pseudomonas > Pseudomonas sp. G5(2012). The sequence goes on along the minus strand of NZ_APIO01000020.1, from coordinate 12,895 downwards.
ACGATCGCGTTTGACCATGCCTTGCATCACCGCTGTCTGGGTCAGGTCCGGCATGACGCTCGGCAGCCGGTTTTCCAGGGTGATGTTGATGCAATCACCAGCCGCTGCGCGCAGCACCAGCGGTTCGACAGGCACACCGGGCTTGAGCTTGCCGGTGGTTGGGTCGAGGTCGGCCTTGCGCACATACAGGATTGCGGTCGGGTCATGCAGCGGCCCGCTTTGCCCACCGATGGTGATGGTTTCACCGTCTTCAGGGTCGGTGACGGTGACCTGGGGAATGCTCACAGTCCGCGAGTTGAACACCAGGGTGCCACCGGCTGGATTCAGCGGCCCGCCCACATGCTGTCCAAGCCCCGCCGGATCACCAATGGTCAGGCCGAGCGGATTGGTCAGAATGTCGTTGGCCAGCGCCGCGACCACTTCATAATTGCGTTGCGGAGTAGGCCGGGTGCCGATGCCATTGGGGTTGGCGCCATACCTTGGGCAAACGCCGTCGAAGGCCACGGTGTTGCGCATCCCCGTCGGCTTCGGATTGGTCGGCAAGGCAAACAGATCGTTGCGCTGGGTGGTGTAGTTGCGCATCACACCCCAGATCCCGCTCCAGTAGCCTTCAATCGAAGCGTCCATCGAGTACAGGTAATCCCCGGTGGTCGCAGCCGAACTGGACAGCATCGAGACCGGCGCAACGAAGCCCATCTGCTCGGAGATGCCGATCATCTGCGACGCGCGCCAGCCGGAGTTGGAGCTGTTGCCGAAACCGGAACCACTTTGCAGCCACTTCACACCGTGCAGGGTGACGTTATGCTCCTCTTCGTGTCCGCCTGCATGCAACCGCAGCCGCACATTATCGCCGGTGTAGGTACGCAGCATCGGGGTGAACGGATCGCCAGGTTCGGCGCCGCCCTTGTTGATGTGCGGCGGGAACAGCGTGGTGCCGCCGGTGGGGCCGGTGGCCGAGGTGATCAGGTTCGGCGCCAGGTTCATCGCCGGGATCGCACGGTCGGTACGGCTTTGCATGGCGTACGCCAGGTCGCCGCCCAGGCCGTCGGCCTGCATGCCGCGCTTGCCGTCCGGGCCGACCTTGTTCGGGTCGTATACCCGCAGGGCCAGCGGTTCGTTACGGTAGTTGACGACGAACATGCCAGGGTCATCGACCGAGATGGCTTGCGGGCATGGCCGGCTCGGGCAACCCGGAAGTATCCCGCCCTGCACTTCGATAATACCGTCCAACAGGGTACTGGCGTTGTTGCGCACTGGTGGGTTGATCGCGTAGCGGAAGCTGTCGGCGGTGGCCGGGAAGCTTTGCGCATCGGGTTTACCGTCAGGTCCGGCGCCCACGTACACGCCGGCTTCGTAGGCGTGCTGGAAGTCGCTGTATTCGAGGAAGAACTCACGGAAACTGTCGTTCTTGCCGTCGCCATCGATGTCACCGGTAGAAATCACCGCTTGCCACGAAGTCGGCCCGCCGTCCTGGCGCCCGCCGCTGTACAACGGCTCGCCGGTTTCGGCGTGGAACCAGGTGGAACCGGCAGGTTCGGCCAGCACGGTGGCGTACAGGCCAATCTGTTGGTGCGTCGATGGGCCGAGGTGGTCGTGGGTAAAGATGGTGCCCAGGCCACGGTCGACGCCTTTGGCGTTGACCACAGGGTCGGCGAACCAGCGCTGCATCGCCGTACGCGCACCGACCCAATCGGCCCGGCCAAATTGACCGAAGTACGGGTGGTTCTTGGCTTTCGGGCAAGCCGGCGTGCCATCACGCGGGTCGCTGCCCTGGCACTGGTTGAACTCGCGGATGGCCTGGATGCGCTCTTGCACCGCGCCTGGGGAGAGTACGCCGTCTTCGTAGTTCCAGCCGTTGGACGAGCCATCGGCAGCCACCAGGTCCCACTTCGGCAGGTGAATGTGCTGGCCGATCACGTCGGTCGGCGTGCGCACCTGATAGTCGTCCATCTCATAGGTGGCCGGCACCAGGTTGGTTTGCTGGTACTGCACGCAGTCGAAGGTGTTCATGCGCATCACCAAAGGTTCTGGCGGACGCTGCTTGGTGATCACCGGCCAGGCGTCTTCCCAGAGCGCCAGGATGCGCGCTTGCGGGAAGTGGTAGCCAACCTTGTTGTACACCGCGTCGAACTGGATGTTGGCCGCTTTGTAGATGCGCGGACGGTCGGCGGTGAAGCTCGAGGAGCCGATGAAAGACATGCCGTCGAGCCGCTCGCCGCTGTTGAATTCACCGGTGCCGGCGCTGCTGCTCAGGCGTTTCTGGCGGTCGTCCATGCACGGCTCGTAGAACGGCGCACCGGCCATCGGCAAGGCACCGTTGGTGCGGAAGGCCCGTGCCACGATTTGATTGCCCGGCAGCAGGGCGAAGCTTGGGTGGTCCTTCTTGGCGTGGAATGCCATGGCCGCCTGCTCGACTTCGGTGCCCTCTTCCGGCAGGTAAATCGGCTTGGCGCGGGTCACCGTCTTGGAGAAATCCAGTGACGTGGTAATGGTCTCGGCCTCGCCACCGGCAGACACGCCGTCCAGCGCATGGCGCCCCAAACCACCGTCCCAGCCACCGGACTGCGCCGGGTCAAGGTTGGCCCACAAGGCTTTGCCCGTCGCTTTCAAGGCCTGCGCCGTGGCGGCGTCGAGCATGTCCAGCGGCGGAGTCGGCGGGCGTTGACCGACCGAGCTTTCCATGCCGCCGATCCAGAATGGATAGCCAGGGTTTTTCAGCGTGCCATCGGCATTGCGGTTGGCTTCGCTGCGATCCACCAGCGCCAGGGAACCGATGGCCTGTGCACCACCGCTGCCGCCATGGTGCTCGCCGTCATCGTCGTCTTCTTCATCGTCGTCATCGTCGTTTGCGGCCACCAGGGTCTGGCCGATTTTCGGTACGACCGCAACTTTGCCGGGCATCGGTGCCATGGCTTTGCCGGGCAGCGGCACCACCGCCGGAATCGGCGTGCCGGCAACGATCTCGCCATCGGGCAAGGCGCGCGCGCCAGCAGCGGGTTTACCGCTGCGCAGGGCATAAGGCTCGCTGTGGAAACCGTCGGAGCCTTGATGCGAGACTTCAAGCTTGGTGCCTTCTTCAAACACGTCGTGCACCCGCCACATGGCCCACATGCCCTGGGCGAAGTGCGGGTAAAAGTGGCAGTGATAGATCGCATCGCCCGCTACACGGTTGCGGTTGCCCGAACCGCCGTTGGCAATTTCATAGGTGTAGCCTGCACCCGCGCCGATGCCCTGGGCGTCCACATAGTCGGAATTGTCATCGTTGGGGTTGAACAGCCACTGATGCCCGTGCAGGTGGAAGATGTGCTGCTCATGGCCGTTGTGGGTGTTGCGGAACTTGACGAAGTCACCGATATAGCTGTGGCTGACGTTGGACGGCTCTGATGGATACAGCGCCATGGTCGCCTTGACGCCCACCTGATCGGCGTTCGGTGTCTGGCCGGGGGTAATGCCTTCCAGGCCGGCGTTAGCCGGTACGTCCACCAGCATCGCCACGTCGCCGACGGTGTGGGAACTAAGGAAGAACTCTTCGTAGGCGCAGGACAGGCAATCGTGCATCGGGCCTACGCCGAGACGGTTGGCCACGACTTCTGCACCCATGCCGCCAGAGCCGTAGTTGATCATGAACGAATCGCGGGTCGGCTCCAGCACATGGGCCATCACTGGGTCAGCCCAGTAAGCCGGGAAGGCCTGGGTCGCGGCGGTTTCATCCTGGAACTGCGAGGCGAAATCGCGGAATGGTTCCAGTCGATTGGGAAGCGCCGGGTTGCGTTTGCCCAAGGCTTCCAGTGGATAGGTCGAAGGCGGGAAGCTGCCATCGGCATTGCTGCCCATGACGATCGCGTCACTTTCGCTGGAAATGATTTCGTTGCCGTCGACCATATTGATGATCGGTGTGCCGGCCTTGCCTTCACGGATCCACGGCTCGCGCTGCGGGTAACGCGCCTGGTAATCGACGATCGGCTGACCGGCCGGGGTGCGGCCGGTGGTCGCCAGACGCATTTCTTCCTCGGTCACGGTGTTGCGGTAAGTGCGCCCACCCTTGGGCACCACCACGACCTGGCCGAACAGACCGTTGGCCACGTTGCCGGCCGCACCTTCGCCACCGAAGGTTGCGCCACGGCTGCTGGCGGCGAACACCCCTTCGCGTTCGGCATACAAGGTGTAGGAGCGGCTGGCACCCGGCGCGATCAAGCTGTTGGCATTGCGTCCGGTAAATGAAGCGATGTCATCGATGCTGTTGACTGCTTGCATGCCGTTGACCTGGAAACCGACATGGCGGTCGGCGACCTGTTCGTCGACCTTGAAGTTTTCGTTATTGCCGACCTGGATGCCTTCTTCCTCACCCTCCACTTCCTCGCCACCGTCGTGGGAACCGGGGTTGGCCTGATAGGCCAGCAGGTTCTGCAGGTTGATGGTCAGGCAGTCACCGGCGGCCACCCGCAGCACCAGCGGACGCGGACGCTTGTCGGGACGCAGCGACACCTTGCCCGGCACCGCCGCACCGCCCTGTGCCAGTGAGATGTCATGGTCATCGACCACATCGCGGCGCAGGGCGAACATCATGCCGTTGACGTTCTGCGCACCCAGGCGGTTGAACATCAGCGGCTGGTCCAGCGCCACGACGTTGGCCACCAGGTTGCGTTCACAACGTGCTGCCGCTTCGGCCAGCTCGATGCCGAACATCGATGCGGCCATCAACAGCCATGGAAGGACGGATGGAGCGTGAAAAATGCCGGTCATGATCACGGGCCTCACTGTGGGTGCTCACAGGAATAATTCTCGACAAAATCCTTTGAGCAATCTGTATGCCATAAAAATTCTTTATAACTATCAGTCAGTTAGAACAGCCATTTAATTCATCGGGGGATATTCCCCATTAATTCCCCACTTTTTTGCCGGGGCCACCATCCCCCAATGTTGGGGAAACCATCCCCTGTCTGCGATCACAACGGCGCATCGGCGGCCAGTCCCTGCAGACGCCGGTATTGGTTCAAGACGTTGGGCACATAACGCTGGGTTTCGGCGAATGGCGGGATCACCCCGCCACGGCTGATGACCGCCTGAGGCCCTGCGTTATAGGCGGCCACGGCGAGGGCGATGTCGTTGTCGAACAGGTTCATCAAGCGCTTGAGATATTTGGCCCCGCCCTGGATGTTGGCCTTGGGGTCGTAGACGTTTTTCACGCCCAACTCCCGGGCGGTGTCAGGCATCAGTTGCATCAACCCGCCTGCGCCTTTGGGCGATACGGCACCCGCGTCGTAGTGGGATTCGGCCTGGATCACCGCGTGCAGCAGCGCCGCCGGCAACTGGTTGTCCATGGCGGCCTTGGAGACCAGCTCGGCATAGGGTCGCGCGGCGATCATTTGCGGCTGCCGGTCAAGGCTGACCACCGCCGCCTCGACCTCACGGACCACCCGTTCATATTGGCGGCCGGGGCGATGGACGTTGGACAAGACGTAGTCGCCCTTGGCGTCCCTGGAAACGAAGACATCGGCCTGCGCAACGCCGGCCAGCAGCATCATGCCAAGCAATCCTGTGGTGAGAGTTTTCATTGTTCTACCTCCCCTGACCGGCCCCGAAAAATGGGGGTAATGCCCCAATGGCCAGTCGTGTAGCAGCCATACGCAAGCACTGTGCCGAAAGCGCCAGGGCCCGTGGCACGGGGAGTACAGAAGGATGCCCAAGCCTTTGCCCGCCATGTGCATGGCAATTGCATAAGCCTCTATCGCGACCCTTCTGCCGAATGTGTGAGGTCATCATGAAACAGCGACATGCTTTCGCCCTGCGCACGCAGCGCGGGTTCACATTGCTAGAACTGTTGGTGGTGCTGGTGGTGCTGGGGCTGTTGGCCGGCATCGTCGCGCCGAAGTATTTCGCGCAACTGGGCCGCTCCGAAGTGAAGGTGGCCAAGGCGCAAATAGAAGGCCTGGGCAAGGCCCTGGACCTGTACCGCCTGGAGGTCGGCCATTACCCGTCGACCGAGCAGGGTTTGCAGGCACTGGTCACCGCCCCCAGTGATGAAGCCCGCTGGACCGGCCCGTACTTGCAGAAAAAACTCCCGCAGGACCCGTGGGGCCGTAACTACACCTACCGCTACCCTGGTGAAAACGGCGAGTACGACCTGCTGTCCATGGGCAAGGACGGTCAACCCGGCGGTGAAGGCGAAAACGCCGAAGTCACCAGTTGGCAATGATGGGGAATGGCGACCATGCGTTTTCACCTCAAGGCGGTAGGCAAGGCCGGTGTGGTTTCGATGACGGTCGAAGCGCCGGGCGACAGTGAAGCCCGGCGCATCGCCGAAGACCAAGGCCTGCGGGTGGTCAGCCTGCACGCCGAACGACACTGGCGGGCATTGCGCGTCAAGCAGCGTGAAACCTTCAACCTGGTGTTGTTCAGCCAGGAACTGACCACACTGCTCAATGCCGGCCTGCCGTTGATCGATGCGCTGGAAAGCCTGGCGGAAAAAGAGAATGCGCCGCAAGCCCGCAAGACCTTGAGCGAACTGGTGCGCCTGCTTTATGAAGGCAAATCGTTTTCCCAGGCATTGGCCCAACTGTCGGCGGTGTTCCCGCCGCTGTATGTGGCGTTGGTCCAGTCCAGTGAGAAAACCGGTGCCGTGGGCGATGCGCTGGGTCGATATGTCAGCTATCGCCAGCGCATGGACGAGGTTCGCCAGAAGATCGTCAGCGCGTCGATCTACCCCATGCTGTTGCTGGTGGTGGGTGGTGGCGTGGTGCTGTTCTTGATGGGTTATGTCGTGCCGCGCTTCAGCCTGGTGTTCGAAGGGCTGGGGTCGAACCTGCCGTGGCTGTCGCAGATCCTGATGAGCAGCGGAATGTTCCTGCACGCCCACCAGGGCGAATTCTTTGGCTCACTGGCGACGATCGTCATCGTCCTCGCCTTCCTCCAGCGCCAACCGGCCTTTCGTCGAGGCCTGGACCGCCTGATCGAAAAACTCCCGGCGGTGCACCAGCGCATCTTCATGTACGAATTGGCGCGCTTCTACCGTTCCCTGGGGATCCTGCTGCAAGGCGGCATTCCACTCGTCACCGCCATGGGCATGGTCCGCAACCTGCTCACCCCGGCCTCCCGATTGCGCCTGGACCAGGCCTGCGAACGGGTGCGCGAGGGGCAGTCGTTGTCGACGGCGCTGGAACTCAATCACCTGGTGACCCCGGTGTCCCTGCGCCTGCTGCGCGCCGGCGAGCAGTCCGGCAACCTCGGACAGATGATGGAGCGCAGCGCCGACTTCTACGACGAAGAAATCAGCCGCTGGATCGAATGGTTCGTGCGCCTGTTCGAACCCTTGCTCATGACCTTCATCGGCCTGTTGATCGGGGTCATCGTGATTTTGATGTACATCCCGATATTCGAGCTGGCTTCCAGTATTCACTGAGCCCTCTGGGACGGGGCCTGGCGGTTTGTTGCAGGATTTATCAACGTTGCACCGAATAAAATTTCAAGTTGAGGTGTTAACCGACGTACCTACTGGATTTTCCCGACCGAACGAAGCAGCACGCGGCATGGTTTATCAACGTTGCAAATGAAAAAAGAAGACGGAGATCGATATGCACATGAACAAGCTTTTGTTGGCTGTGGCTATTGGCGCAGTTCTGTCAGCGTCTACCGTACTGATTCCGGACAACTTGTCGGGGGTTTCGAGCGCTCAAGCTAAAGAAGGCGGTAGTGGTGGCGGCGGCGGTGGCCACGGTGGCGGTGGCCACGGTGGCGGTGGAGGTGGAGGTGGCGGACACGGCGGCGGCAGTGGCGGTGGCGGTCACGGCGGCGGCAGTGGTGGTGGCGGCGGCGGTCACGGTGGAGGCAGTGGTGGTGGCGGTGGTGGCGGTCACGGTGGAGGCAGTGGTGGCAGCGGCGGTGGTAATGGCGGGGGCCACGGCGGCAATAGCGCCGGCAGCGGTCATGGCGGCAGTGACCATGCTTCGGGACATTCCGGCAGCACAGCCTCGAACTCCGGCCGCAGCGGCACCCATGCCGAACCGGGTGACGACCATGGCGTTCATCAGGCCGGGCATGACGACAAAGGCGTTCACCGCTCCGGCGAGGTAGGCGACGACCATGGCGTGCACCGTGCCGGCGAAGTCGGCGATGATCGCGGCCTGCATGCCGCCGGCGAGCCAGGTGACGATCGTGGCGTCCACGTCGGTGGCGAACCGGGTGACGACAAACGCGTCAACTGACCTGCTTCACCCCCTGTAGGAGCGAGCATGCTCGCGATAAACGTCCAGACAACGGGTGCATTCAGACAGCCCGCGTCATCGTTGACGTCCATCGCGAGCATGCTCGCTCCTACAAGGGGTCCAGGCGGTCACGCAAAAACTCGATCAACGCCTGCACCGGTCGCGACGTCTGACGATGCTGCGGATACACCGCCGACAACGTCAGCGGCAGCGGTTGAAACTCCTCCAGCACCGCCATCAGTCGCCCGTCCTTCAGAGCCGAACCGACAATAAACGTCGGCAAATAGGTAATCCCCATCCCGGCAATCGCCGCGTCCCTGAGCACCTCGCCATTGTTGACCCGCATGCGCCCGGTGACATTGACCAGCAGCGGCTTGCCCTGCCCTTCGAAGCGCCATTGCACCTGACGCCCGTGGCCATAAGGCAGGCAGTCATGATGGTGCAAATCATCGGGTTTGAGCGGCGTGCCGCGCTCCGCCAGGTAAGTCGGGCTTGCGCAATAGACACGCTGGACAGAGGCGATGCGCCGCGCGATCAGCGTCGAGTCTTCCAAGACTCCGATGCGCAATGCCAGGTCATAGCCTTCGCCGAGCAGATCCACCGGGCGATCGCTCAAGTCCACCTCCACGGTGACATCCCGATAGCGCTGCAAAAATTGCGGCAGCAGACACCCCAGGTGCGCCAGCGCAAACGACAGCGGCGCACTCACTCGCAGGGTGCCGCGCGGTTCGGTGGTCTGCCCGGCGATACCTTGCTCCACCTGCTCCACTTCACCGAGCAAGCGCAAGGCCGACTCGTAGTAACTCTGTCCCAGCGGCGTGACATCCAGCCGCCGGGTCGAGCGATTGAGCAGGCGCACGCCCAGTCGCTCCTCGAGTTGCATCAAGCGGCGGCTGACAAACTGCTTGGACAACCCCAGTTGATCGGCCGCGGCGGTGAAGCTGCCGGAGTCCATCACCTGGCAAAAAATTCGCATATCTTCGAACGGGTTCATTGTCATGCCTTTGGTTGACAGTCAGGCACTTTATAGCGACTTCTCCCCTTTTTATCACCCTACCGCATAACAATGTGGGAGCGAGCCTGCTCGCGAAGACGACAGGCCAGACACTGTTGCAGTGTCTGTCAAACCGTTTTCGCGAGCAGGCTTGCTCCCACAAGGTTTAGCGTTTTGGCCGACGTTCTTACTTGGCGGTGAACGTGGTGTAGCTGTTGATCAGGTTGCGGTAGTTCGGCAGACGTTCGGACAGCAGGTTGGCCAGGCCTTCCATGTCGTTGCGCCAGTCGCCTTGCAGCTCGCAGGCCACGGAGAACCAGTTCAGCAGATGAGCACCGGCGGCCGACATACGGGCCCAGGCAGCCTGCTGCACGGTGGTGTTGAAGGTGCCGGAAGCGTCCGTCACCACGAACACTTCAAAACCTTCGGCAATGGCCGACAGGGTCGGGAACGCCACGCACACGTCCGTTACCACGCCGGCGATGATCAGTTGCTTGCGACCGGTGGCCTTCACGGCCTTGACGAAATCTTCGTTGTCCCAGGCGTTGATCTGGCCCGGACGGGCAATGAACGGCGCATCCGGGAACTGCGCCTTGAGCTCCGGCACGATCGGACCGTTAGGCCCTTTATCGAAACTGGTGGTGAGGATGGTCGGCAGCTTGAAGAACTTGGCGATGTCGCCCAGGGCCAGCACATTGTTCTTGAACTCGTTAGGCGAGAAATCCTGCACCAGCGAGATCAGGCCGGTCTGGTGATCAACCAGCAGCACAACAGCGTCGTCTTTGTTCAAGCGAGAGTACGGTACGTTGCTCATGAATAAACTCCTTGGTGGATGGTTGTCGCTTGCAGCGCGCGACCAGGGGGTCGGCGCTTATGGGTATTCGTCAAAAAGCAAAGCACGAGCAGCCGAAGGCGCCCCAGAAACCGGCAAAATCACTCACGGGTGCATTCGACAGACGCGCCCGTTCATGGCTGTGCGAGTGCACCGCGCAGGGACCGCTGCACTGGTGAACCTGCGCCTGCAACGGCGAGTTCGGCCGCCAGTGCCCCGGTACTTTGACCACCGGCGACCAGTCCGGCAGCACCGGCACGCTGGCAGGTCCCAGCTTCTCGAAATCCCCGGCGGCATACACCACCTTGCCGCCGACCACGGTCAGTACCGACTCGATCCACTTGATCGCTTCTTCCTCGACGCTGAAAAAGTCCGCGCTCAATGCAGCCACGTCCGCCAGTTGTCCAACCTTGATCTGGCCTTTCTTGCCCTGCTCGGAGGAAAACCAGGCGCTGCCATGGGTGAACAGTTCCAGCGCAGTCTGTCGCGACAAACCCTCGGCGTGCAACGCCAGGCCACCGACGGTGCGACCGCTGACCATCCAGTACAACGAGGTCCAGGGGTTGTAGCTCGACACCCGCGTCGCGTCGGTACCGGCACCGACCGGCACACCTTCGGCCAACATGCGCTGGATCGGTGGCGTGGCTTCGGCCGCCTTGGCACCGTAGCGCTCGACGAAATATTCGCCCTGGAACGCCATGCGATCCTGGATCGCGATGCCGCCACCCAACGCCCTCACCCGCTCGATGTTGCGGGGGGTGATGGTTTCGGCGTGGTCGAAAAACCACGGCAAACCGTTGAACGGAATGTCACGGTTGACCTTCTCGAACACGTCGAGCATGCGGCTGATGGATTCGTCGTAGGTGGCGTGCAAACGGAACGGCCAGCGCTGCTCGACCAGATGGCGCACCACCGGCTCGAGTTCGTCTTCCATGCTTTGCGGCAGGTCTGGGCGCGGTTCGAGGAAGTCCTCGAAATCCGCCGCCGAAAATACCAGCATTTCCCCGGCGCCGTTGTGCCGCAGGTAGTCGTCGCCCTGATGCAACTTGACGCTGCCGGTCCAGTTCTGGAAATCCGCCAGCTCTTCCTTCGGTTTCTGGGTAAACAGGTTGTAGGCGATGCGAATGGTCAGCTGCTGGTCCTTGGCCAACTGCTCGATCACCTGATAGTCGTCCGGATAATTCTGGAAACCACCGCCGGCATCGATGGCGCTGGTCAGTCCCAGGCGATTGAGTTCGCGCATGAACTGGCGCGTCGAGTTGACCTGATACTCCAGTGGCAACTTCGGCCCCTTGGCCAGCGTCGAGTACAAAATCATCGCGTTGGGGCGCGCCACCAGCATGCCGGTGGGGTTGCCATTGGCGTCGCGCACAATCTCGCCACCCGGCGGGTTCGGCGTATCGCGGGTGTAGCCGGCAACCCGCAGCGCCGCACGGTTGAGCAAGGCGCGGTCGTACAAATGCAGGACGAACACCGGGGTATCGGGCGCGGCCTGGTTAAGCTCTTCGAGCGTCGGCATGCGCTTTTCGGCGAACTGGAATTCATTCCAGCCCCCGACCACCCGCACCCATTGCGGCGTTGGCGTCCGGTCGGCCTGTTCCTTGAGCATGCGCAGCGCATCGGCCAGCGACGGCACACCTTCCCAGCGCAGTTCGAGGTTGTAGTTCAAGCCGCCACGGATCAGGTGCAAGTGCGAGTCGTTGAGCCCGGGAATCACGCAACGGCCCTTGAGGTCGATCACTTGCGTGCCCGAGCCACGCAATGCCATGGCCTCGGCATCGCTCCCCACGGCGACAAAACGGCCATCACGGATGGCTACCGCACTGGCGTGTGGGTTCTCTCGGTCGACGGTATGAAATTGGCCATTGAACAGAATCAGATCGGCGTTCATCGCGTTTCCTTGGGCGAAGTGGATGAGGACAGCCAGGGCGCGAACAAGCGCGTCGCCATCGGCATGAACAGGTACACCACCGACAGCACGATGGTCAGGGTGATCAGGAATGTCGCGACCACGTATTGGGAGAGAAAAGCGTTGAGTTGCAACAACGGCCCCCAGAGCAACGGCACCAGCAAGGTATGCGGCAGAATCACCAACAGCGTGACCACGGCCTGCTTCCAGCGCGGCGGCGGCGAGCCCGTCTCGGCCTGCGGGGCGAACCAGAATTCGTTGACCGGATTGACCTCGGTCTGGTCGCCGTCGGCCAGCATCGGCGTGGCTTCTTTGACCAGCGCCTGGCGTTGCGGCGAATCGAGCCAGCGCTGCATCGCGCTGGGGGAACAAAAACGCAAGACGCAGGTGTACATGTCGAGGCCGGCGTTCTTGCCGCGCATCACATCCACACCCAAGTGCCCTTCCTGCTGTCCGGCGACACTGACAATATTGCGCAGCCAAGCCTCGTAGGGCACTTCAAAACCGGCTTTGACCCGGTGTTTGATAACCAGGGTCACGACCTCCTCGAAAGGCGAGTCGGGCACGTTGGAATCAGGCATGACGCAGGGCTCCGGCGAAACGATAGGGGGGGCGAACAGACAACCACGGGAGCTGATCACCGCTATTGAGTTGGATAGTGCCGTTGCGGAGAAGAAAAAAATTGAATGTACGTGCTGTCTTTGCGAGGGGGACGCGCAGCCACGGGACAACAGGGGTCGTTGTGGGCGCGCGCTTGCTCGCGATGGCGCAGCGTGTCAGTGAATATAGCTGTTGAATGACGAACCGCATTCGCGAGCAGGCTCGCTCCCACAGAGGGTACGTGTACATCTGCAGGAAACAGGTCGGCTGTAAGGCCGCCTTCGCTGACAAGCCAGCTCCCACAGGGGGTGGGTACAACTGCCAGATATATTCCGGCTGGCAGGCCGCCTTCGCGAGCA
>NZ_APIO01000019.1:0-15363 GCF_000408945.1 Pseudomonas sp. G5(2012) | reverse complement strand
AGCAATGGATATGTACTCCAACAACATCGCCCACAGGCTTCGACGCATCATGGATCAACGTTGGTAGAAGCGCCGATGGCAATCGTCACAGGTTGACGGACAGGCTCATGGCGTGAGGGGGTAAGAAAATCAAAAGCCAAAGCAACGACGAGGCGGCCGCTGGGCACCTGACACCCCTCGGCGCTCTCAGGTTCATCGCGAGCATGCTCGCTCCTACAGGTTTTGCGCACTTTTAAAGCGCGGTGACCGAAAGCGTGCACCAGTGCGAAGCGGGTTGCCGATGCATTTTTCTCTGCGACATTTACCACTGGCAGCACCATTCATTTCGCCAAAAACCTGCCAATCTGGCGGCCAGCAAGGACTAAACACTCACGTCTGCACCACCATGATGTCTTCTTGCGTTCGGCTGGCACAAACCCTGCATAAACCCCATCAAGCCCCTCTGAAAAAGATGGGCAGCCCTCTCGGTCAACGACGATCGACTGGCCGCACAGGTCGTGGGCAACATCGGTGGATCAGGCATGGCCGTCTGGTTTTCAACACCGCAAAAGAACAGGCAAAGACGCCTGGAACCGCAAGGTTTCAGGCGTTTTTTTTTGCTTTTTTTCACCGTGATGGGCTTAGGGCAGGTGTCGTTTATGAATTCCAATGTAGCCACTTTGAACAAACAGCAAACGCTGGTCGTGATCGGCAATGGCATGGTCGGGCATCATTGTGTCGAGCAGTTGATCGAACGTGGCGCCCTTGACCGCTATCGGCTGCATGTCTTCAGCGAAGAACCAATGCGTGCCTACGACCGCGTGCATCTGTCCGAGTACTTTTCCGGTCGCGACGCCGAGTCGCTGGCACTCAGTGACGCGGCGCTGTACGAGACCCAAGGCGTCACGTTGCACCTGGGGATACCGGTGCTGGAAATCGACCGCGCCCGGCGCCAGGTGATCACCGCTCAAGGTTGCGTGGCCTACGACAAGCTGGTCCTGGCCACCGGCTCCTATCCGTTCGTGCCGCCGATCGAAGGCGCCGAAGGCGATTCGCGCCTGGTCTATCGCACCCTGGAAGACCTCGATGCCATTCGTGCCGCGGCGGCCAATGCCCGGCGCGGTGTGGTGGTCGGCGGTGGCTTGCTGGGCCTTGAAGCCGCCAACGCCCTGAAAAGCCTGGGGCTCGAAGCGCACGTGGTGGAATTTGCCCCGCGCCTGATGCCGGTGCAACTGGATGATCTGGGTGGCCTGGCGCTCAAGGCGCAGATCGAGCGCCTTGGCGTCGGCGTGCACCTGTCCCGCGCCACGCAATCGATCAGCGCTGGCGAGCAGTACCGCTACCGGATGAACTTCGCCAACGACGAATTCCTCGAAACCGACCTGATCGTGTTCTCCGCCGGTATCCGCGCCCAGGATGCGCTGGCCCGGCAATGTGCGCTGGAGATCGGCCCGCGCGGTGGCGTGGTGATCGATGACACCTGCCTGAGCTGTGACCCGAACATCTACGCCATCGGCGAATGCGCGTCCTGGAACGGCAGCCTGTTCGGGCTGGTCGCGCCGGGCTACCAGATGGCCCGCAGTGTCGCCGCGCGCCTGTGTGACGATGCCGCCGAGCCGTTCCAGGGTGCCGACATGTCGACCAAGCTCAAGCTGCTGGGCGTCGACGTTGGCTCCATCGGCGACGCCCACGCCAATACGCCTGGCGCGCGCAGCTATCAGTTCATCGACGAAACCACGGCCAGCTATCGCCGCCTGGTGGTGGATGCCAGCGGCAAACACGTGCTCGGTGCAGTGCTGATCGGCGACAACAGCTATTACGACACGCTGTTGCAATACATGCAGAACGCGATCGCCTTGCCGGCCGAACCCGCCGCGTTGATCCTGCCGTCGTCCGAAGGTGCACCAACCCTGGGGCCTGGCGCCTTGCCGGAAACGGCCACGGTTTGCTCGTGCCACAACGTGACCAAGGGCGCCATCTGCTCGGCCATCGACGGCGGTTGCACCGACCTTGGCCTGCTCAAGTCGCAGACCAAGGCCTGCACCGGCTGCGGCGGTTGCGCCGGGTTGCTCAAGCAAGTCTTCGAACATGAGCTGATTGCCCGTGGGGTCAGCGTCGACAAGAGCCTGTGCGAACACTTCGCCTACACCCGCCAGGAGCTGTATGCGCTGGTACGGGTAGAAGGGGTGATCAGCTTCGAAGAATTGCTGGCCAAGCATGGCCGTGGCCACACCGGTTGCGACGTGTGCAAGCCGGCGGTGGGCTCGATCCTGGCGTCGTGCTGGAACCAGCCGATCATGGACCCGTCGCTGGTGCCGCTGCAGGACACCAACGACACCTTCATGGCCAACATGCAGAAGAACGGCACCTATTCGGTCGTGCCACGCATTCCCGGTGGCGAGATTACTGCCGACAAGCTGATTGCCATCGGCGTGGTGGCGAAAAAGTATGACCTCTACACCAAGATTACCGGCGGCCAGCGCATCGACCTGTTCGGCGCCCAGTTGCACCAGTTGCCGGACATCTGGGGCGAACTGATTGAAGCGGGCTTCGAAACCGGTCACGCCTACGGCAAGTCGACTCGCACGGTGAAGTCCTGTGTCGGCAGCACCTGGTGCCGCTATGGCGTGCAGGACAGCGTGCAAATGGCACTGACCATTGAGGATCGCTACAAGGGCCTGCGTTCGCCGCACAAGCTCAAGTTCGCGGTGTCCGGTTGCACCCGTGAGTGCGCCGAGGCGCAAAGCAAGGACGTCGGGGTGATCGCCACCGAGAAGGGGTGGAACCTCTACATCGCCGGTAACGGCGGCATGCGCCCGCGCCATGCCGAGCTGTTCGCCACCGACCTCGATGACGCGACCCTGATCCGCTACATCGACCGCTTCCTGATGTTCTACATCCGTACCGCCGACAAGCTGCAGCGCACCTCGGTCTGGCGCGAAAGCCTGGAAGGCGGCCTGGATTACCTCAAGGACGTGATCATCCACGACAGCCTGGGCCTGGGCGCCGAGCTCGAGTCGCAGATGCAACTGGTGGTCAATCGCTACGAATGCGAGTGGGCCAATGCCCTCAAGGACCCGGAAAAGCTCAAGCGCTTCCGGACCTTCGTCAACGATAAACGCCCGGATCCGGACATCCACTTTGTCCAGGAGCGCGGCCAGCGCCGGCCGATCATGGCGGCTGAACTCAACCTGATCCCTGTTACCGAGGAGAGTGTCTGATGAACCCGTCCAATACCCTACGCGTTGAAGCCCCTGCGTCTGTCGTCTGGCAATCGGTGTGCAGCCAGCAGGACCTGGTCAATGACTCCGGTGTGGTGGTGTGGCTGGACGGTGCCCAGGTGGCGCTGTTCTACCTGCCGGGCATGGAAGGCAAACAACTCTATGCCATCGACAACCACGACCCGCAATCGGGGGCCAATGTCATCGGCCGCGGACTGGTCGGCAGCATCAAGGGCGACCTGGTCGTTGCCTCGCCGATCTACAAGCAGCATTTTCGTCTTGAGGATGGCAGTTGCCTGGAGTACCCGCAACAGCGCTTGCGGGTCTGGCCAGTGCGGTTGAACGAAGGGTTGGTGGAAGTCGGAGTGGCCTGACGTTGCAGGCCATTTACATCAGGAGACGAACATGAAGACAGCCGCACAGTTGCTCAAGCTCAAGGTCGTGGAAAATCAGCAGGTGCACAGCATCGCACCCGACGCCATGGTGTTGGAGGCCGTGCAGAAAATGGCCGAAAAGAACGTGGGCGCGTTGCCGGTGATCGAAAAGGGCCAGGTCGTCGGGGTGATCAGCGAGCGTGACTATGCGCGCAAGGTGGTGCTGCTGGGGCGTTCGTCAGTGGGCACGCCGGTCCGGGCGATCATGAGCTCGCCGGTGGTCACGGCCGACAGCCAACAGAGCATCGAGCATTGCATGGCGGTCATGACTGACAGCCATTTGCGGCATCTGCCGGTGGTGGAAAACGGCGAGCTGATCGGTTTGCTGTCGATCGGCGATCTGGTCAAGCAAGCCATTATCGAGCAGGCCGACCTGATTCGGCAGTTCGAGCATTACATTCGCGGGCACTGAAACCAGGGTCGGCACCAGCGCAACACCCAAGGGGACGGATCGGCGGGTAGACGCCCATTCGTCCCCTTTTTCCGGGGTCACCCCCACATCAGAACTTGAACGCCTGTCGTCCTACCAGTAGCCATTTTCCGCTTTGTTTCTGCCAGATCTGGAAGTTCTCGATTTCCGTCGGGACCACCTCGGAGCCCTTGAGAGCCTGGGCCGAAAAGTGGTGGCGAACCAACGCCACATCGCCGGAGACGGTGATGGTCTGGTTCTGCATCTCAAGGGTCTTGAAGGCGCTTTTGCCGGTTTCGATATCGGCGATGAATTGTTGCTTGTCCTGGATTTTGCCGCTGGAATGGCCGTAGCTGAGGTTTTCGGCCGTCAACGCATTCAGCTCGGCAATGTCCTTATGCAGCATTGCCTGGGTCAAGTGATCGACGGCTTTTGCCACGTCCTTGTCCGCGGCCGCCGGGCTGGCTGCGACGTAGCCGCAGAACAGGCACAGAAAACCAATCAGCACCTTTGCTTTTTTCATGAGGGTTCCTTGTTGTTATGAGTGATCGGAGCGACCGGGTAATGCTGCTCATCGGTCATCGTACAACCTAGCATGAGTCAAAGGAAAAAAGCGAACTTGCGGCGAGGGTTCCTCTCGAAGTTAAAAGTCCCTATGGATCTTGAATTCACGGGTGTCGAGGAACTCACATGATGCAGCCCAGGGAACATCCGCGATACGAATTGACGCTGTTGATTCTGTTCATGCTGATTGTCATTGCGCTGGGCTATTCCCCACGTAGCCGGGTGGATTGGGCGCTGGAAAACCTGCTGGCGCTGCTGCTGGTGGGGACGTTGGTGGTGTTCTATCGCCAGTTTCGCCTGTCGGCGGCCTCCCTTACGCTGGTATTCGTGTTCTTGTGCATTCATGAACTAGGCGCCCATTACACCTATTCCCTGGTGCCTTACGATCGTTGGTGTTCGGCCTTGACCGGCGTCAGCTTCGACAAGAGCTTTGGCCTGCAGCGTAACCATTACGACCGGCTGGTTCATTTGAGCTACGGGCTAATGATGGCCTGGCCAATCCGCGAAGTGCTGCTGCAGCTGACACCGTTGCGCGGGCGCTGGCTGTTCTTCATGGCCTTGAACATCATTTTGTCGACCTCGGCCGTCTACGAACTGGTGGAATGGATTGGCGGGGCTTACTTGGGCGACGACACGGCAAAAGCCTTTGTCGGCGCGCAAAACGACCCCTGGGATTCTCAAAAGGACATGGCGCTCGCCGTCGCTGGCGCATGGGTGAGCCTGCTGTTGGTTTCACTGCGACATACGGCAGAAAAAGCCGCTTTACCTACCGCATGTCGCAAAAACAGAAATCAGTGGGGATAGCCTTCAATTCGCGCAGCGACCCGTCGATAACCTCTTGAGACGCCATTCGCGATGGCCGTTTGGCCCATCGACATACGTGCCAGAAAGAGGAACCACAGAGTGTCCATAAAACTGCGTTTGCTGCTGCTGATAGGGACGGGGTTGCTCACCGCGTTGATCATGGGCCTGGTCGGTTACCTGGGGACTGCCCGGATGGCGGATGCGGTGCAGGAAAACGAGGTTGGCATGACCGTGCTGCGCAACCACATGGAAGCCGACATGATGCACGACGCGCTACGTGCCGACGTGTTGTCCGCGATGTTGGTCGGGCTGGGTAAAAGTACCAGCAGCAAGGCCGAAGTGCGCACGTCCATCGAAGAGCACGCGGCACACTTTCGCGAAGTGCTCGGCGACAACCTGAACCTGGCGGTCAATGTCACCCTCAAAGACGCTTTGCACAAGATCAAGCCCAGCCTCGACACCTACATCGCTGCGGCTGAGCGCATTGTTGGCATCGCCCTGGAAAACCCCGAGGCCGCGCAGAAAGAACTGGGCGCCTTCAACAGCGTGTTCAGCCAACTGGAAGACCAGATGGCGGCCCTCAGCGAGCTGATCGAAAACAACACCCAACAGACCAGTGCAGGGACCCGTCAAGCGCTCGGCAGCGCCAACCTGGCCCTCGGCGCCGTGCTTTTCGCCAGCCTGTTGTTGCTGCTCGTCCAGGGACGCTGGGTGATCCTGAGCATCATGAACCCCTTGCAAACGGCCAGCCTCATCGCCGAACGCATCGCCCATGGCAACCTGAGCGAGACGATTGCAGTACCCGAGCGCAAGGACGAAGCCAGCACCCTGATTCGCAGCCTGGCGACCATGCAGCGTGATTTGCGCGACATGATCGAAGCAGTACGCAGCAACGCCCATGGTGTCAACGGCATGAGCACACGCCTGAGCGAGGGTTGCCACGAAGTGGCCGGCAGCAGCCAGCAACAAAGCGCCGCCGCCAGCACCATGGCCGCCGCCGCCAGCGAAATGACCGCGAGCATCGAGGAAATCACCCGGCACGCCGAGCGCGCGCTGGACATGGCCAACCAGGCCGAGGCGCTGGCCAAGGATGGTGGGCGGGTGATCCATCAGGTGGTCAGCGACATGGACGGCATCGCCCGTTCGGCGCAGCAGTCGGCACAGGTGATCCGCACGCTGGACAAGGAATCCGAAGGAATTTTCAGCATCATCCAGGTGATCAAGGGCATCGCCGACCAGACCAACCTGCTGGCGCTCAACGCCGCCATCGAAGCCGCCCGCGCTGGGGAGCAGGGCCGTGGTTTTGCCGTGGTGGCCGATGAAGTGCGCAGCCTGGCGGGCCGCACCAGCGCTTCGACCCAGGAAATCGCCGCCATGGTCTCGCGCATCCAGCAAAGCACCCGCGAAGCGGTGATCAGCATGGAGGAGGGCGTGTCCCAGGTCGACAAGGGCATGGCCGTGACCGCCGACGTCGAGCGTGCCATCCGCGAGATCCTCGAGGCCACGCTCAACACCACGCAACTGGTCAACGACATCAGCCGCACCATCGGCGAGCAGAGCCTGGCCAGCAATGAAATCGCCCATCAGGTGGAGATGATTGCCGGCATGTCCGAGGGCAACAGCAAGGTGATCGGGCAGACGGCTTTGACGACGGATGAGTTGTCTTCGCTGGCAGGGCAACTGTCGCAGTCGGTGGATCGCTTCCGCCTTTGATACATCCTTTCATTTTGCACAGCCTTTAAGGGCCCCTTCGCGAGCAGGCTCGCTCCCACAATGGAATGCATTAGAAAATGTGGGAGCGAGCCTGCTCGCGAAGGCGGTAGATCAGACAACACAAATCCAGGTTTCAAAGGTACTTGTCAGTCACCGCCCCCTCCGAAGCACTCGACACGGTCTTCGCATACTTGGCCAGCACCCCGCGCTTGTACTTCGATTCCGGCCGTACCCAACGGCTCTTGCGCTCGGCCAGTTGAGTATCGGTCACATCAACGGTGATCTGCCGGGTTTGCGCATCGATGGTGATCCGGTCGCCATCTTCGATCAACGCGATCGGCCCGCCTTCAAACGCTTCGGGTGTGATATGCCCCACCACGAAACCATGGGAGCCACCGGAAAAACGCCCGTCGGTGATCAACGCAACATCCTTGCCCAAACCCTTGCCCATCACCGCCGATGTCGGCGAGAGCATTTCGCGCATGCCCGGCCCGCCCTTGGGCCCTTCGTAGCGAATCACGATCACATCGCCCGCCTGCACTTCGCCATTGAGGATGCCGGCCAAGGCGCCTTCCTCGCCGTGGTACACACGGGCCGTGCCTTCGAAGCGCAGGCCTTCCTTGCCAGTGATCTTGGCCACGGCACCGGTGGGCGCGAGGTTGCCGTGCAGGATCACCAGGTGTGAGTCCTTCTTGATCGGCTGATCGAAAGGCAGGATCACGTCCTGGCCAGCGGGGTAGTCGGGCACGTTTTCGAGGTTTTCCGCCAGGGTCTTGCCGGTCACGGTCATCACATCGCCGTGCAGCATGCCAGCGGCGAGCATGCGCTTCATCAAGGGCTGGATGCCGCCAATGGCCACCAGCTCGCTCATCATGTATTTGCCACTGGGGCGCAGGTCGGCCACCACCGGCGAAATCTTGCCCAGCTCGACGAAGTCATCCAGGGTCAGTTCGACATCCACGGCATTGGCCATGGCCAACAGATGCAGCACGGCGTTGGTCGAGCCGGCGAGGGCGATCACCACGCGAATGGCGTTTTCGAAGGCCTTGCGGGTCATGATGTCCCGGGGCTTGAGGTCCAGCTTGAGCAATTCCATCACTTGCTGGCCGGCGCGGAAACTGTCCGAGGCCTTGTCGCCGCCAACGGCGTCCTGGGAGCTCGAACCGGGCAGGCTCATGCCCAGCGCCTCGATGGCCGAGGCCATGGTGTTGGCGGTGTACATGCCGCCACAGGAGCCGGGGCCGGGAATTGCCACTTCCTCGATCTGCTTGACCTGGATCTCGCTGATGTCACCGCGCGCGTGCTGGCCCACGGCTTCGAACACGGAAATGATGTCGGTGTGGCCGGCGCCCGGGCGGATGGTGCCGCCATAGACGAAGATCGAAGGGCGGTTGAGCCGCGCCATGCCGATCAGGCAGCCTGGCATGTTCTTGTCGCAACCCCCCACGGTCACCAGCCCGTCGAAGCCTTCGCAGCCGACCACCACTTCGATGGAATCGGCTATCACCTCGCGGGACACCAGTGAATATTTCATGCCTTCGGTGCCATTGGCGATGCCGTCGGAAATGGTGATGGTGTTGAAAATGACGCCCTTGGCGCCGGCGGCATTCGCGCCTTTTTCCGCTTCGATCGCGAGTTTGTCGATGTGCATGTTGCACGGCGTGACCATCGCCCAGGTGGAGGCGATGCCGATCTGTGGTTTCTTGAAGTCTTCGTCGGTAAAGCCCACGGCACGCAGCATGGCACGGGCGGGGGCAGCCTCCACGCCGTCGATTACCTGGGAGGAATATTTGCGCAGATCGTCTTTGTCGCTCATGGCGGCTCCCACATGCTCAACTGATGACCAGTGAGTATAGTCGCCACCTACATCCATCACGCGCGGGCTGGGCTTGTCGTGATATTCTTCGCAACAACTTGGTTTGATCTATTCAGTTTTCCTGCCCTTGAGGCGGGCGAGCAGAATCACTGTCGCTCAAGTAGCTGAAGCCAAAAAAGATAAAAAGTCAGTTCAGTAGGGACATATAACTGGGGTCGATGCAGTCAATCGGCCTTGTGTGCCCACCTTCCAGCCGTCATGTGCAGCCGTTATGTACGAGAACCCGCGGCAGACTTGCCTGAATGCCGTGAGACAAGCGGCCTGCGATCGCAGTTGGAAGGGCGGATGGCGTTTTATCATAGGTGCTACAGATGTTTAAGAAAGTGAACACGGCCCTGCTGGGGCTGGCCTTGTCGTTGGGGATGACGACAGCCCAGGCCGAAGAAGCCAAGAAAGTCGACGTGCTGTTGATCGGCGGCGGCATCATGAGCGCAACCCTCGGTGTGTGGCTCAATGAGCTGGAACCCGGCACCTCGATGGAAATGATCGAGCGCCTCGACGGCGTCGCCCAGGAAAGCTCCAACGGCTGGAACAACGCCGGTACCGGTCACTCTGCCTTGGCCGAGTTGAACTACACCCCGGAAGACGAGAAAGGCAACGTCTCGATTCCCAAGGCCGTTGAAATCAACGAAGCGTTCCAGATCTCCCGTCAGTTCTGGGCCTGGCAGGTCCAGCAAGGTGTGCTGAAGAACCCGCGTTCGTTCATCAACTCCACACCGCACATGAGCTTCGTGTGGGGCGATGACAACATCAAGTTCCTGAAAAAGCGCTACGAAGCCCTGCAGGCAAGCCCGCTGTTCGCCGGCATGCAGTACTCCGAAGACCCGGCCGTGATCAAGAAGTGGGTCCCGCTGATGATGGAAGGGCGTGACCCGAACCAGAAAATCGCGGCCACCTGGTCTCCGATCGGTACCGACGTGAACTTTGGCGAAATCACCCGCCAGTTCGTTGCACACCTGCAGACCACGCCGAAATTCGACCTGAAACTGTCCAGTGAAGTGCAGGACATCAGCAAGAACGCCGACGGCAGCTGGCGCGTCAGCTACAAAAACCTGAAAGACGGCAGCAAATCCGAAACCGACGCCAAGTTCGTGTTCATCGGCGCTGGCGGCGGTGCCCTGCACCTGCTGCAGAAGTCCGGCATTCCTGAAGCCAAGGAATACGCAGGCTTCCCGGTGGGCGGCTCGTTCCTGGTGACCGAGAACCCGACCATCGCCGAACAACACCTGGCCAAGGCCTACGGCAAGGCTTCGGTTGGCGCACCGCCGATGTCGGTTCCGCACCTGGATACCCGCGTGCTGGATGGCAAGCGCGTGATCCTGTTTGGCCCATTCGCGACCTTCAGTACCAAGTTCCTGAAAGAGGGTTCGTACCTGGACCTGCTGACCACCACCACCACGCATAACGTGTGGCCAATGACCAAGGTCGGCATCAAGGAATACCCGCTGGTCGAGTACCTTGCCGGTCAACTGATGCTGTCGGACGAAGACCGCCTCAACGCCCTGAAGGAATACTTCCCGAATGCCAAGGCCGAGGACTGGCGCCTGTGGCAAGCTGGCCAGCGCGTGCAGATCATCAAGCGTGATGAAGCTGCCGGTGGCGTACTGAAACTGGGCACCGAAATCGTCGCTTCGCAAGACGGCACCATCGCCGGCCTGCTGGGCGCGTCCCCAGGCGCTTCGACCGCCGCACCGATCATGCTGACCGTGCTGCAGAAAGTGTTCAAGGACAAGGTCGCGACCCCGGCCTGGCAGGAAAAACTGCATCAAATCGTGCCGAGCTACGGCACCCAGCTCAACGCCAGCCCTGAAAAGGTTGCCGAGGAATGGGCCTACACCGCCAAGGTGCTGGAACTGACTCCACCACCTGCGATCGGCCAGGCTGTGGCTCCGGCTGTCGAGGCTGAAAAAGCCAAGGCACCGAAAGAGAATGCTGCGGCGGACATGGCGCTGTAACTGAGCGCTTGATCAAAAAGCCCACTGAGCCAGGGATGGCCAGTGGGCTTTTTTGTACACCTGCAATAAATCCCTGTAACTGTAGGAGCGAGCATGCTCGCGATGAACCTGAGATCGCCGCGGGGTGTCAGGTTTCCAACGTCATCGTTGACATCCATCGTCGGAACGCCGCCCGGAGCATGCTCGCTCCTACAGGTTCATGGGTTCGTTGGTTCCATCTGTTTCATCTGATCCGTATTTTTCAGCGCTTTCTGACGCTGTAATGCAATCAGTTCGAGCCCCACAATGACGGCAAGTTGCGCAGCGGTAGCCGCGGTGCACCGCACTTTCGAAATGTTGGAGGCTCTATGGGCAAGATGGCGATTTTCCTCGGTGGTTTTCTGGTGTTGACCATTCTGATCGGCGTGCTCGCAACGATTTCGCCGGTGTGAGGCCCGCAGGTGCAAGCGCCTACTTCGCCGGCCCTTGTGGCTTGATGTCCCCGCAGAAAATATCGACGTTGCCGTCTGTCGCTGCGGTTCGCACGACGATGTGGTAGTCGCCGGCCAGCAGCACAGACAAGGCCACAGGCGCGCTTCTCGAGAAGGTCCAGCCGCGAATCGCCTGGCGCTCGGTGTTGACCTTGTCATTCATGGCGTACGCGACGGGGCCGGGTTGCTGGCAGCTGCCTTTGTTGATGAAGCTGTAGAGACGCAGGGGCAGGGCGGCACCGCTTGGCACACCGCTGATGAAGAAACTGAGTCCGGTTTGCTTGTCCCAGTCCGACAACGCGACGTTGCCGATCTGCCCGGTGTTCTGCCGGGTGGCATTCAGCGTGACCGACACGCCCTCCTTGGATGAGGTGGCACAGCCGAGCAGGCTGGCGCAAATCAACAGCGCCGCCAGTGAATGTCTGAGCTTCATGGCCAAACTCCTGTGTTGAAAAACGGCAAATGGAGATTAGCGGGTATCGCTCATTTTTCGAGTGCTGGCGGCTTCCACAGGGATCTGCGGCAATAAACACCTACCGCCCGTGCGCGGTGTCTGCCAGTTGCGCGGTATCGACCCGTACGAAGATGGAGTCGCCCACCGCGGTCAGCACATCCCCGGCAAAGACTTCGCAGATGACCCGCGTCTTGCGTCCGACTTCACCTTCCACCCGCGCCCGCAGAGTGAGCGGGATGCCCATGGGCGTCGGCTTGATGAACTTGATGCCGAGGTTGCCGGTGACGCAATTGATGCGCGGCAGGCTGGCCACTTCGCGGTTTTCCGCGCGGTAGTGATAAGCCATGACCGCCCAGTTGGAGTGGCAGTCGACCAACATGGCGATCAGTCCGCCGTAGACCAGGTCCGGCCAGCCGCAGTATTTGGCATCGGGCACGTGCTCGGCCATGACATGCACGCCGTCCTCATGCCAGTAGCTCTTGATGTGCAGCCCGTGGGGGTTGCTGCTGCCGCAGCCGTAGCACACGCCATCGGGCGCGGCGGCGTCTTGCAGGGAGGTGTCGAGGTTGGACATGTGTCGATTATCCGCAAAAATTTAGACCAATAATGGGTACCACCGTAGGAGCCAGGCTTGCCTGCGAACCAGACGCCGCGGTGTATCTGTCGCACCGCGTTATCGTTCTTCGCCGGCAAGCCTGGCTCCTACAAGATTTGTATACCCCTTAAATCCGGGTTAACGCCTGCGCCAAGTCTGCACGCAAGTCTTCGATATCCTCAACCCCCACGGACAACCGCACCAGCGCATCGCCGATGCCCAGCTGCGCGCGGGTTTCTACCGGGATGGTCGCGTGGGTCATGATCGCCGGGTGTTCGATCAGGCTTTCCACGCCGCCCAGGCTTTCAGCCAGGGCAAAAATGTGCACGTTTTCCAGGAAGCGCCGGGAGCCGGCCAGGTCAGTGTTCAAGTCGACAGAGATCATCCCGCCGTAGCCGCGCATCTGCTGTCGCGCCAGCTCATGCTGCGGGTGCGAGGGCAGGCCCGGGTAATAGACGCGGGCGACTTGCGGTTGACGTTCCAGCCATTGCGCCAGATCCAGCGCATTGCTGCAGTGGCGCTCCATGCGCAACGCCAGGGTCTTGACCCCGCGCAGGGTGAGGAAGGCGTCGAATGGTCCGGCGATGGCGCCCACCGCGTTCTGCAGGAAGCCCAGGCGCTCGGCCAGCTCGGCGTTCTGCCCGACCACGGCGATGCCGCCAATGACGTCGGAGTGGCCATTGAGATACTTGGTGGTCGAATGCAGCACGATGTCGAAGCCCAGTTCCAGCGGGCGTTGTATCCACGGGCTGGCAAAGGTGTTGTCCGCCACGCAGATGATGCCGCGGTCGCGGCAGGTGCGGGCGATGGCGGCAAGGTCGGTGAGGCGCAGCAGTGGGTTGCTCGGCGTCTCGACCATGACCATGCGTGTGTCGTCCTGCAAGGCGGCCTCGAAGGCGGCGAGGTCGGTCAGGTCGACAAAGCTGAAGCGATGCCCGGCACTGCGCTGGCGCACCTTGTCGAACAGGCGGAAGGTGCCGCCGTACAGGTCATTTCCGGAGACGATGTGCGAGCCGGCGTCGAGCAGTTCCAGCACCGTGGAAATGGTCGCCAGGCCCGAGGCGAAGGCAAAGCCCCGGGTGCCGCCTTCGAGGTCCGCCACGCAGCGTTCCAGCGCCCAGCGCGTCGGATTGTGCGAACGCCCGTAGTCCAGCCCCTTGTGCACGCCAGGGCTCTGCTGCAGATAGGTGGAGTTGGCGTAGATCGGCGGCATCAGCGCGCCGGTCGACGGGTCCGGCGTTTGCCCCGCATGGATCACGCGGGTGGCGAAGCCCCGTGGCGGGGCATTTTCATCGTGCTGACTCATGTCAGGGATCTCCGCAGGTGATTGAGCATGTCGGTTCGGGTGATCAGGCCATGAAAACCTGAGGCATCCTGGATAATCGCCACCAGTCCACGGCCCAGTTCCGCCTCCAGATCCGCCAGTGAGGCGTCGGGTGCCAGGGTTTGCAATTTGTCGGTCATGGCGCTGGAGACGGTCTTGCGAAAGTGCGTAGCGTCTTCATGCACGCCCAGCAGGATGTCGGACTCGTCGATCACACCGACCAGTTGCTTGCCGCTCACCAGCACCGGCAGTTGCGACACATCCGCCAGGCGCATGCGCTGGAACGCGGTGAGCAGGGTGTCGTTGGGGCCGACGCTGATCACCCGGCCGTCCTCGAAGCGCCGCGCGATCAGGTCGCGCAGGTCGCCGTACTGCTTGCTTTTCAGCAGCCCCTGATCGTTCATCCACTGGTCGTTATAGACCTTCGACAAGTAACGCGTACCGGTGTCGCAGACGAAGCTGACCACCCGTTTCGGTTGGGTCTGCTCGCGGCAGTAGCGTAATGCCGCCGCCAACAGGGTGCCGGTCGACGAACCGCCGAGAATGCCCTCGGCGCGCAGCAACTGGCGGGCATGATCGAAGCTTTCCTCGTCGCTGATCGAATAGGCGTGGCGCACGCTGGACAGGTCGGCAATCGACGGAATGAAGTCTTCGCCGATGCCTTCGACGGCCCAGGAGCCCGGCGTGCCAAGGGTGCCGCTGCGGCTGTATTCGGCCATCACCGAGCCGACCGGGTCGGCCAGGACCATTTCCAGTTCCGGTTGCACACGGCTGAAGAACCGGGTCAGCCCGGTCAGCGTGCCGGCTGAACCCACGCCGACCACGATGGCATCGACATCATGCTGGGTTTGCGCCCAGATCTCCGGTGCGGTACTGCACTCATGGGCCAGTGGGTTGGCCGGGTTGTTGAACTGGTCGGCGAAGAAGGCGTCGGGGATTTCACTGGCCAGGCGTCCGGCAACGTCCTGGTAGTACTCCGGATGGCCCTTGCCGACATCGGAACGGGTGATATGCACCTCGGCGCCCATGGCCTTGAGGTGCAGGACCTTCTCGGTGGACATCTTGTCCGGCACCACCAGCACCACCCGATAACCCTTGGCGCGGCCGACCAGTGCCAGGCCGAGGCCGGTGTTGCCGGCCGTGGCTTCGACGATGGTGCCACCGGGTCGCAGGCGGCCGTCGCGTTCGGCGGCGTCGATCATGGCAAGGCCGATGCGGTCCTTGATCGAACCGCCGGGGTTCTGGGATTCGAGCTTGAGAAACAGCGTGCACGGGCCGGTATCGAAACGGCTGACGCGCACCAGGGGCGTGTTGCCGATCAGTTCGAGTACGGCGGGGCGGGAGTCGTTGGGCATGTCGTCACCTCGTTGCGCTAGCACAATGGATGGACAAAAAAGGCCGGCGTCGGGTTGTCGCGCCGGTCGTGACAATGTTGTGTCTGGACCATAGGCCGGGATCGCCAGACTCGCAACCGTCTGATCGAAAGTGCACGCTGGGATGTATTTGAGAATTGGATTGGGGGGATATCCGTTGCTGCGGTAACGTCGGCTTATGGTTTCGCCCTT
>NZ_APIO01000018.1:0-29551 GCF_000408945.1 Pseudomonas sp. G5(2012) | reverse complement strand
GGCCGCTTCGCGCGCAGGCTCGCTCCCACAAGGGCAGTGCAAAACCCTGTGGGAGCGAGCCTGCTCGCGAATGGTCGCGAAGCGGGCACCGGGATTTCAATCAGGTACGGAAGCGGCGCACCAACCCATCCAGCTCATTCGACAACCCGGCCAGGCTCTGGGAATCCAGGCGCGCCGAGTTCGCCAGTTCCGCCACCAATTGCGCATCGCCATGGATCTGGCTGATGTGCCGGTTGATGTCTTCGGCCACTTGATGCTGTTGTTCCGCCGCCGTGGCAATCTGGGTGTTCATGTCGCGGATCACATCCACCGACTCGCGGATCTGCCCGAAACTGTTGCGCGCTTCGCCGATGCGCGTCACCGATTGCTGGGACACCTCCAGGCTCGCATGCATCTGCTGGGTCACCTGGCTGGTGCGCTTGGCCAGGTTGCCCAGCAGCCCGTCGATTTCTGCGGTGGAGTCGGCCGTGCGCTTGGCCAGCGCGCGTACTTCGTCGGCTACTACCGCAAAACCACGACCCTGTTCACCGGCCCGCGCCGCTTCGATGGCCGCGTTCAGTGCCAGCAGGTTGGTTTGCTCGGCGATTGAGCGAATGGTCCCCAGGATCGACTGGATATCATTGCTGTCGCGTTCCAGCTGTTGCATCGACTGCGCCGACTGTTCGATTTCCTGGCTCAGGCGATCGACACTGCTGACGGCCGCGTCAATCTGTTGCTGGCCTTCGCGGGCCTGGCGCTGCCCGCTGTCGGCGGACTCGGCCGCCTGGCTGCAGGAGCGCGCCACTTCGTTGGCGGTGGCGACCATTTCATGGAATGCCGTGGACACCATGTCCACCGCTTCACGCTGGCGCCCAGCGGCTTCGGCCATGTCGCTGGAGACCTGGGTCGAGCTCTTGGAGGTGGCCAGGATGCTGGTCGCGGCTCCACCGATGCTCTGGATCAGGTTGCGAATCGCGGTCAGGAACTGGTTGAACCAGTTGGCCAGTTGCGCGGTTTCGTCGCTGCCGCGGATTTGCAGGCTCTTGGTCAGGTCGCCTTCGCCCTGGGCGATGCCTTCCAGACCGTCGGCCACGCTGCGGATCGGTCGCACGATGACGCTGGCGAAACTGGCGCCGACAACGGCGAAAACCACGGCCAGTACCGCGGCGATGATGGCGATCAACCAGGTCAGTTGGGTGGCGGTGCTCATCACATCGCTCTGCTTGATCAAGCCGATGAAGGTCCAGCCCAACTGCTCGGACGGCCAGACGTTGGCCATGTAGCGCTCGCCATTGAGTTCAACCTCGACCAGGCCTTTGCCGGCCTTGGCCAGTTGCGCGTAGCCCTCGCCGAGGCTGCCCAGGGCTTTGAAGTTATGTTCCGGTTGTTTCGGGTCGACCAGCACGGTGCCGGAATTTTCCAGCAGCATCAGGTAGCCGGTCTCGCCGAGCTTGATCTGCTTGACCAGTTCGGTGAGCTGTTTGAGCGACACGTCGATGCTGACGACGCCACCGTTGGTGCCCAGCTTGTTGTCGATGGTGCGCACGGTGCTGACGTAGGACGTATCGTTTTCGGCCCAGTAATAGGCTTCGGTACGGAATGGCTTGCCCGGTTTGGCCTGGGCGGCCTTGTACCAGGGGCGCTGGCGCGGGTCGTAGTTGGCCAGTTTGGCATCGTCCGGCCACGACACGTAACCACCGGCCGCGGTGCCGAGGATGGCGTAGGCGTATGACGGATGGGCGTTGCCCAGGTCCTGCAGGAAGCCGAAGACTTTTTTGTCCATTTCCCCTTGGGGAATGCTGGCGGCGTTGGCGTTCATGTAGGTCTTGAGGCTGTCGTCGGAGTTCGTGATCAGCGGTTGCCTGGCCAGGTATTCGACGTTCTGGCTGATGCCGTCGAAAAACAGTTGCATCGCATTGCTGACCTGACGGATTTCGCGACCGCTGTTGTCGACGAATTCGTCCTTGGCATCGCTGCGCAAGTTCAGCACGACGAGGGTGGCGACCAGCACCACCGGCAAGCAGGCGATGATTGCAAACGCCCAGGTCAGTTTCTGTTTGATGTTCATCCGCGCTCCAGATTTTCTTGTAGGCCCACGCAGTGCAGATGACTCGCGGTTTTTTGGCAGCCGTAAACGTAATGGATCCCTGTTCCCTGAATGCGGCATCGTTATTGTTGTAAAAACGATTGTCGGACAAATCACTTTGTCACTTAGGACTTCGGCTGTTGCCTGCGGAAATTGAGGGCTGTTTTGAAAAATGACACGAACGGTACGTCGGCACCCCCTCCCCCGAATGGATGGATTGCCGTATAACGAAGGACTTTCGCGTGTTTGGTAATAAAGGACCCACAATAAAAGCTGATGAAGACTCCAAAACGCATTGAACCCCTGATCGAGGACGGTCTGGTCGACGAGGTGCTGCGCCCACTCATGAGTGGTAAAGAAGCAGCTGTTTATGTGGTGCGCTGCGGCAACCAGTTACGTTGCGCGAAAGTCTACAAGGAGGCGAATAAACGCAGTTTTCGTCAGGCGGCCGAGTATCAGGAAGGCCGCAAGGTGCGCAACAGCCGACAGGCCCGGGCCATGGCCAAGGGCTCCAAGTTCGGTCGCAAGGAAACCGAAGACGCTTGGCAGAACGCCGAAGTGGCGGCGCTGTTTCGCCTGGCCAATGCCGGTGTGCGGGTACCCAAGCCCTATGACTTCCTTGAGGGCGTGCTGCTCATGGAACTGGTGGCCGACGAGTATGGCGATGCGGCACCGCGCCTGAACGACGTGGTGCTGGAGCCGGACCAGGCGCGCGAGTATCACGCGTTCCTGATTTCGCAGATCGTGCTGATGCTGTGTACCGGCCTGGTGCACGGTGACCTGTCCGAGTTCAACGTGCTGTTGACCCCGACCGGCCCGGTGATCATCGACTTGCCGCAAGCGGTTGACGCGGCGGGCAACAACCACGCGTTCAGCATGCTGGAGCGGGACGTGGGCAACATGGCGTCCTATTTCGGACGGTTTGCGCCAGAGTTGAAAAAGACTCGGTACGCCAAGGAAATGTGGGCTTTGTACGAGGCGGGCACTTTGCACCCGGCCAGCGTCCTGACTGGCGAATTCGACGAGCCGGAAGAGCTGGCCGACGTCGGCGGCATCATGCGCGAGATCGAGGCCGCGCGCCTGGATGAAGAGCGCAAGCAAGCGGCGCGTGCCGCAGACGACACGCCACCGGGCAAAACCGAAGAGCCGCCTCCGCCCTGGATGCAGTGATCGGTTTTTTGTAGGTGCACATGATCGTTCCCACGCTCTGCGTGGGAATGCCGCCAGGGACGCTCCGCGTTCCGCTTCTGAATGTGACGCAGAGCGTCACGGGATGCATTCCCACGCAGAGCGTGGGAACGATCGTGGGCGATACGGTGTGTCACAGGCGCTTAAATATTCGACGGTTCTGCACAACACCCCGACTCCAGGCTCTTGAGAATCGGACAATCCGGCCGATGATCGCCCTGACAATGCTCGACCAGATCCTGCAACGTATCGCGCAGCTGCCCCAACTCGCGGATTTTCTGGTTCAACTCGTCGATATGCTGGCGGGCCAGGGCCTTCACATCGGCACTGGCCCGCTGGCGATCCTGCCAGAGGGTCAGCAGCTTGCCGACTTCTTCCAGGGAAAACCCCAGGTCCCGAGAGCGCTTGATGAACGCCAGCGTATGCAGGTCGTCGTCGCTGTAGACCCGATAACCGCTGTCGGTGCGATGCGCCGCCTTGAGCAAGCCAATGGACTCGTAGTAACGGATCATCTTTGCGCTCAGGCCGCTATGGCGGGCCGCTTGGCCGATGTTCATCGCTTGTCCTCCAGATCCTCGGGTTTCCAGGTTTTCAACAGTAGCGCATTGCTCACCACGCTCACACTCGACAACGCCATTGCCGCACCGGCGAGTACTGGGTTGAGGAATCCGAAGGCCGCCAGCGGAATGCCGATCAGGTTATAGACAAAGGCCCAGAACAGATTCTGGCGGATCTTCGCGTAGGTCTTGCGGCTGATTTCCAGCGCCGCGGGCACCAATCGCGGATCGCCGCGCATCAGGGTGATCCCGGCGGCGTGCATGGCCACGTCGGTACCGCCTCCCATGGCAATGCCGATATCCGCCGCGGCCAATGCCGGCGCATCGTTGATGCCGTCGCCAACCATCGCCACCACACCGGTTTTCTTCAGCATGGCGACTTCGGCGGCTTTGTCTGCCGGCAGCACTTCGGCGTGTACATTCGTGATGCCCAGTGCATCGGCGACCACTTTGGCGCTGCCTCGGTTGTCGCCGGTCAGCAAGTGGCTGCTGATATGGCGTGCGCTGAGTTGTTGCACGGCTTGCAGCGCGCCAGGCTTGAGCGTGTCACCGAAAGCGAACAATCCCAGTACTCGCGGTGCAGGGCTTTGCTCGATCAGCCAGGACAGGGTCCGGCCTTCGGCTTCCCAGGCAGTTGCCGAATCGGCCAATTCACCTGTGCGCAATCCGCTTTCTTCCAATAGACGTCGATTACCCAGTGCCAGCCTACGGCCCTCAAGACTGCCGGCAATGCCGCGCCCTGTCAGGGACTGACTGTCGCTGACATCGGCCACGATCAGACCGCGTTGTGCGCACTCATCCAGCACAGCCTTGGCCAGCGGATGCTCACTGCCACGTTGCAAGGCGCCGGCCAGTTGCAGCAGGGCGGTTTCGTCACCCTCGATGGCGCTCAAGTGGGCGATGCGCGGGGTGCCAGAGGTCAGGGTGCCGGTTTTGTCGAACACCACTGCACTGACTTCATGGGCGCGTTCCAGCGCTTCGGCGTCCTTGATCAGAATCCCATGCCGCGCCGCCACCCCGGTGCCGGCCATGATCGCCGTCGGCGTGGCCAGGCCCAGGGCACAAGGGCAGGCGATTACCAGCACCGCCACGGCATTGATCAGCGCGGTTTCCAGTGGCGCGCCGTACAGCCACCAGCCAATCAGGGTAGCGAGTGCCAGCAGCAGCACAACCGGCACGAAGATCTGGCTGACTTTATCCACCAATTTCTGGATCGGGGCCTTGGCCGCCTGAGCGTCCTCAACCAGTCGAATGATGCGAGCCAGCACCGTTTCCGCGCCAAGTGCCTGAGTGCGTACCAGCAGGCGACCTTCACCATTGATCGCGCCGCCCGTGACCTTGTCACCGGGTTGCTTGGGCACCGGCAGGCTTTCGCCGCTGATCAGCGCTTCGTCGGCATGGCTCTGGCCGTCGACCACTTCACCGTCCACCGGAAAGCGTTCGCCGGGTTTGACCAGTACCAGGTCATTGAGGCGCAAGGCGCTGATGGCGACTTCCTGCTCACGGCCGTCGACGACCTGGATCGCCCGCTCCGGGCGCAGCGCTTCCAGGGCGCGAATGCCGCTGGCAGTCTGGCGTTTGGCGCGGCTTTCCAGGTACTTGCCCAACAACACCAGGGCAATCACTACAGCCGAGGCTTCGAAATACAGGTGCGGCATGCGCCCGGCGGCGGTGGCCCATTCGTACACGCTCAAGCCATAACCGGCACTGGTGCCCAGCGCGACCAGCAGATCCATGTTGCCAGCGCCGGCACGCACGGCTTTCCAGGCGGCTACATAAAACCGTGCGCCAAAGATGAATTGCACCGGCGTGGCCAAGGCGAACTGCGCCCAGGCCGGAAGCATCCAGTGCACGCCGAACGGTTGCAGCAACATCGGCAAAACCAGGGGCAAGGCGAGGGCGATGGCTGCGATCAAGGCCCAGCGCTCGCGGTACAGTCGGGTTTGCTGCGTGTCGATATGTGGCTGATCGTCTTGCCAGACGCTGGCGACGTAACCGGCCTTGGTCACGGCACCGATCAGGGCTTGCGGATCGACTTGCCCGAACAGTTCCACATGAGCGCGTTCATTGGCCAGGTTAACGCTGACGCTCTTGACCCCCGCCACCTTGCTCAGTGCCCGTTCGACCCGGCCGACACAGGAGGCGCAGGTCATGCCGTCGATGCTCAATTCAAGGCGCTGCTGCGGCACGCTATAACCGGCTTTTTGCACGGCCTCCATCAAGGCCGGGAGACTGTCGACCGGCGCTTGAACCCGGGCCTGCTCGGTGGCCAGGTTGACGCTGACGGCACTGGCGCCGACGACTTTGCTCAAGGCGCGCTCGACACGCCCGGCGCAGCTGGCACAGGTCATGCCGGCAATTGGCAGATCGAAAGTAATGGATTCGGACATCGGTCACGCTCCCTGTAGTAGTTGCCTACAGGATCAACCTTGCCATGCTGGCAAGGTCAAGCACCAAGATCAAAGTGCGATATCAACCTTGTAGGAGCGAGCCTGCTCGCGATGAACCCGAGAGCGCCGCGGGGTGTCAGGTTTCCAGCGTTATCGTTGACGACCTTCGTCGGAACGCCGCCCGGAGCATGCTCGCTCCTACAGGGGGATGTTTCAGTATCCGAGGCCTGCGCGCTTGAGATACATCCCATCCTGTGTCATCGCAATCCGGTATTTCAACATATCACCGGCCCTGAGCTGGATGTCTTGCGAACCCGGCGCCAACATGCCCGGGTTACACCCCGGCGCCTGGCCCGGCAGCAACTTCAAGCGCAGCGACACATTGCCCGGTGGCAAGTTGAACGAGGTGCTCTGCTCCTGGAACAGCCGCGCCGCCAGCTGGTCCTGGATGTACACGCCGATTTCGCAGCTGGTTGCGACTTCCAGGCGCTCGCGGGAAATGATCAGCACGCCATAATCCTCACCGGCGGCATTGACCGGGGCTGTGGCGGTGAAAAGGCTGAGCAGGCCTAACAGGCTGAAAGCTGACCAGCGCATGGCTGAATCTCCTGGGATCAAGTCGTAGATGCACGCAGCTTGGACGAGCGCGAAGCCGATTGCCAGCCCGGCAGGTCACTTCGGAACTTGACCTTGCCATGGGGGCAAGCTCGAGACTGTAGCTCACCTCATTCAAACACCTCAGTAAAGGAGTCATCCATGCAAGTGTTTAACGTTGAAGGCATGTCCTGCGGTCACTGCGTCAAGGCGATCACCCAGGCTGTGCAGGCCAAGGACCCGGCCGCGAGTGTGCGGGTCGACCTGGCGGCCAGGGAAGTCGGCGTCGAGAGTGCATTGAGCGCCGAGCAAGTGATCGAGCTCATCAGTGAAGAAGGCTACCGCGTGAAGCTGGCCTGAATTTTTTAATAGTTAGCGAGCTAACTTAATGTTCAAGGCGTCCATGCGCGGCTAGACTGTCGGGCTGCCGACTTCTGTCCCATTGGATGCCTGATGAATTTTCGCACAATCCTGATTCTTGGCGCCTTGAGCGCTTTCGGTCCTCTGGCGATCGATTTTTATCTGCCGGCGTTCCCGGCAATGGCGCTCGCCTTCGGCACCGACGAAAAACACGTTCAGCTGACATTGGCCGCCTATTTCCTCGGCTTGTCCATTGGTCAGCTGGCTTACGGCCCGGTGGCTGATCGGTTCGGGCGACGCATGCCGTTGCTGATTGGGGTCGGGCTGTTTACCGCCGCTTCGTTGGCGTGCGCGTATGCACCGAGCCTGGAGTGGCTGATCGGTGCGCGGTTCATCCAGGCACTGGGTGGTTGCGCAGGGATGGTGATCTCGAGGGCTGTGGTCAGCGACAAATGCGATGCGGTGGGCTCGGCAAAAGTCTTTTCGCAATTGATGCTGGTGATGGGGTTGGCGCCGATTCTTGCACCGATGCTCGGCGGTTTGCTGGTCAACACCACTGGCTGGCAGTCGATCTTCCTCGCGCTGACTGGTTTCAGTGCCCTGGCAGGGCTGGCCGTGGCACTGGGCCTGCCAGAAAGCATGCCCGCCCATTTGCCACGCCAACCCTTGGCGGGGGCGTTGCGCCAGTACGCACGTTTGCTCAAGGACCCGGTATACCTCGGCCATGCCCTGACGGGCGGTATCGCCATCGCCGGCATGTTCTCCTACATCGCCGGGTCGCCGTTCATCTTCATCAAGCTCTATGGCGTTCCGGCTGAACATTTTGGCTGGTTCTTCGGTGCCAACGCGGCGGGGTTCATCCTCGTGGCCCAAGTCAACGCGCGACTGTTGGCCAAGCGTGGTCCGGCGTTCCTGCTGACACGCACAGTGTGGATCTACCTCGGAGCCGGCCTGGCGTTGCTCGCCGTCAGTGCGCTGCACACCGCACAGCTTTGGCCGCTGCTGATTCCATTATTCGTCTGTATCGCCAGCCTCGGTTGCATTCTTCCCAATGCCTCGGCCTGCGCGATGAACGGCCAGGGTGCCCGCGCCGGCAGTGCTTCGGCCATGCTCGGGTGCCTGCAATTCAGTGTCGCAGCAGGCGCTGCGGCGCTGGTCGGTGTGTTGCACGACGGCACCGCCATGCCGATGGCCATGGTCATCAGCCTGTGCGGGATTCTGGTGGTGAGCGCGGCGCTGCTCACCCGACGTATACAAAATGCCCGGGCGTTGGTGCAAGTCCAGGTTTGAGGACTGACTCAGCCAACAGCGCGCTGTTGGCGGTCGGGTATCTGGTGCGGGGCGTGTAGGCGCGCTTCAAGGGTATTGGTGAAGGCGCGGGCTTCGGCTTCGCTGCGGAAGGTGACGGCATGTTGATCCAGGCGAACCTGCCACTGGGACTTTGCCAATTCTTTTATCAGGATCTTCATTACTGACCTCCTCAAGTAAAAGATTTCTCGCAGAGGCTTCGATTGTAGTCCTGAATACGAGCGCGATTGTGACAAGGCTCAACTCTCGGACTGACGGTTTGTAACAAAAAACATCGCAGTCCGAGAGCAGCCTTCGGCAGCTCCTGCAGTCGCTTAAAACCCTTCCAGCACAATCTTGCCCTTGGATTTTCCGCTTTCCAGCAGTGCATGGGCACGCCGCAGGTTCGCCGCGTTGATGATGCCGAAATGTTCGCCAACCGTGGTTTTCAGAGTGCCGGCGTCGATCAGCTCGGCTACCCGGTTGAGCAATTTGTGCTGTTCAATCATGTCCGCGGTTTCGAACAGTGAGCGGGTGTACATGAACTCCCAGTGCAGTGACAGGCTCTTGCGCTTGAGCTTGGTCACGTCGAGGCTTTTCGGGTCGTCGATCAGTGCCAGCTTGCCTTGTGGTGCCAACGCCTCGACCAGTTGATCCAGGTGATGATCGGTTTGGGTCAGGCTGGCGACATGGGTCACCTGATCGATGCCGGCCTGTTTGAGGGCCTGTGCCAGTGGCTGGCTGTGATCGATCACCTGATCGGCTCCCAGCGCTTTCACCCAGCTTTGGGTCTGCGGGCGCGAAGCGGTACCGATCACATTCAGGCCCGTGAGCTGTTTGGCCAGTTGCGTGAGGATCGAACCGACGCCGCCGGCCGCACCGACGATCAACAGGCTCTGGCCTTCAACGGTCTTGCCTTCGTGCACCTGCAGGCGCTCGAACAGCAACTCCCACGCGGTAATGGCCGTCAACGGCAGGGCGGCGGCCTCGGCGAAACCCAGGGTGTTCGGCATATGGCCGACGATTCGTTCATCCACCACGTGCAGCTCGCTGTTACCGCCGGCACGGGCGATGGAGCCGGCGTAGAAGACCTTGTCGCCGGCCTTGAACAATGTCACTTCGCTGCCGACCGACTTGACCACGCCGGCCACGTCCCACCCCAGCACTTTAGCCGCGCCGGCTTCAGGCTGGACGTTCTGCCGGACCTTGGTGTCCACCGGGTTCACCGAGATGGCCTTGACCTCCACCAGCAGGTCGCGGGGGCCAGCGACTGGCTCCGGCAGTTCGATGTCTTGCAGGGCGTTTTCATCGCTGATCGGCAACGAGGCGTAGTAGGCAACGGCTTTCATTGGAAGGCTCCCAAATAACTATCTGAATTAAGATTCGATGAGATGGATGATTGGCTATTTCTAAGGAAGATAAAACCCGCTAAAAGAGCAGTCTCTTTCAATGTTTTTTTGATAATGAAGGCTCACATGCTGCGGTTCGATGATTTGCAGTTGTTCGTCCGTGCGGCGGACCTGGGCAGCCTGTCCGCGGCCGCACGGGGCATGGACATGTCGGCAGCAGTGGCGAGCGCGGCGTTGAAGCGCATCGAACAGCAACTGGGCGCCCGCCTGCTGGCCCGCTCGACCCGCAGCCTGCGCCTGACCGCAGAAGGCGAAGGTTTTCTGGAGTACGCTCGGGCGGCCTTGAGTCATCTCGACGAAGGCCGGCGTCTGTTGGCCAGCGGACAGGATCAGGTCAGCGGCGTCTTGCAGCTGTCCGCGCCTTCGGACTTTGGGCGCAACCTGCTGCTGCCCTGGCTGGATGAGTTTCAGCGCGAGCACCCGAAGCTAACCGTGCGCTTGCTGCTGGGCGACCGCATCGCCGATCTGTTCCGCCAGCCAGTGGACATCGCCCTGCGCTACGGCGAGCCGGAAGATTCCAGCCTGGTGGCGCTACCCATCGCCCCACACAATCGTCGAGTGCTGTGTGCCGCGCCCGAATACCTCGCCCGGCGTGGCGAGCCACGCCAACTGGAGCAACTGGCCCAGCACAATTGCCTGCTGTTCATGCTGGGCAGCCGGGTTCACGATCACTGGAGTTTTCATGACGGCAAGCGCGAGGTCGGCCTGACCGTCGGTGGCGATCGTTTCAGTGACGATGCCGATGTCGTGCGCCTGTGGGCGCTGGCAGGGGCCGGGATCGCTTACAAATCCTGGCTTGATGTGGCCAACGATGTGTTAGCGGGGCGCTTGAAAGTGCTGATGCCGGAACTGCTCTGTGAGCGCGCACCGCTGAATCTGTTGTGCGCCCATCGCGCACAGTTGAGTAAGCCGGTGAACCTTTTGCGGGAAATGCTTGCCAGCCGATGCGCCCATTTGAGTAGTCATTTTCCGGGATTATCGGGTTTCGATCATTAGTCTCAGGCAAAAAGCGAAATTTCCCTCAGGAACTATCAGCATCGGCGGTTTGCGGGGGGCAGGATCTGGCGGCCAACCGGCCTATACTGATGCTTGCCTGGTGAACGCACCACCGATCGCAAGGGCGAGCCCGGTTTATGGCAGTTTCCACGTTTGGCCGACAGCACATGACGGGTCAAGATATCTCTGAGCAGCAGGACGATACGATTCAACAGGGAGTGAATACATGGAACATGCACCTTGCATCAGCCAGATAGCCACGTTGCTGGCTGACCCGAAGCGCAGCGCAATGATGTGGGCCTTGATGGACGGATCGGCTCGACATACTGAAGAATTGGCATTGATGGCCGGGCTGTCACCGTCTTCGGCGAGTGCGCACCTGGCGCGGTTGTCCGCCGGAGGCCTGTTGAAAGTAGAAACCCGTGGGCGAAAGCGCTTCTTCCGCCTGACAGCACCCGAAATCGGTGCCGCGATCGAAGCCCTGGCCAGCGCCACGCTGGCCA
Organism: Pseudomonas sp. G5(2012); assembly: GCF_000408945.1. Lineage (NCBI taxonomy): Bacteria > Pseudomonadati > Pseudomonadota > Gammaproteobacteria > Pseudomonadales > Pseudomonadaceae > Pseudomonas > Pseudomonas sp. G5(2012). The sequence continues at coordinate 18,202 of NZ_APIO01000018.1, read as the reverse complement.
GCACACCGCAGGATATCCCGGACATATTCAAACGCGCCGCCCCCTTGGCCAAACCTCAGCCGAGGGGTTCATCGCTGTTGCGTGCGCGGCTGTGTGAGGACCACTTGGGTGGCACCCTGGCCGCCGATCTGTACCAGCGCCTGCTGGAGGCCGGCTGGATCGAGCAGTTCGACCAGCGGGTCACGATCACCCTCAAGGGCTCGACGCAGCTGGCGTCACGCGGTGTCTTCATTCAGGCGCTGGCCCATCGCAACGGCAAGGTTGCCTGTGCGTGTCCCGACTGGAGCGAAAGACGGCCGCACCTGGGCGGTGCCTTGGGTGCGGCGTTGCTGCAGCTGTTCATGCAGTCCGGTTGGCTGAACTTGCCCGTGGATTCTCGTGCCCTGCAGCTTACCGCCGCCGGGCAGAAAGAAATTCACCGTTTCGCCAGGCAGACCGAGCTGGAAATGGCCTTGTAGGAGACCCGGTAGATATCAGGGTTTGACCAACCGGGCATCCAGGCTGTTTTGCGCCAGGCGTTTGGCCTGGTCCTGGGTCATGCCCAGGTCGGTATACAGGGCATGGAAGTTTTCGGTGACGTAACCGCCGAAGTACGCCGGGTCATCGGAGTTCACGGTCACTTTCACGCCACGCTCGAGCATGTCGAGAATATTGTGCTGCGACATGTGATCAAACACACAGAGCTTGGTGTTGGACAGTGGGCACACGGTCAGCGGGATCTGCTCATCGATGATGCGCTGCATCAAGCGCTCGTCTTCGATGGCGCGCACGCCATGGTCGATGCGCTGGATTTTCAACAGGTCGAGGGCTTCCCAGATGTACTCGGGTGGGCCTTCTTCACCGGCGTGGGCGACCGTCAGGAAACCTTCGCCACGGGCGCGGTCGAACACGCGTTGAAATTTGCTCGGTGGGTGCCCCATCTCGGAGCTGTCCAGGCCCACGGCGACAAACGCATCGCGGAACGGCAGCGCCTGGTCGAGGGTCTTCTGCGCCTGCTCTTCGCTCAAATGGCGCAGGAAGCTCAAAATCAAACCGCTGGTGATTCCCAGTTGTTGCTCACCGTCCTTCAACGCTGCGGCGATGCCATTGAGCACCACTTCGAATGGAATGCCACGGTCGGTGTGGGTCTGCGGGTCGAAGAACGGTTCGGTGTGAATCACGTTCTGCGCCTTGCAGCGCAAGAGATAGGCCCAGGTCAGGTCGTAGAAATCCTGGGAAGTGCGCAGCACGTCGGCACCCTGGTAGTACAGGTCGAGGAATTCTTGCAGGTTATTGAAGGCGTAGGCCTTGCGCAGGGTTTCGACATCGCTCCACGGCAGGGCGATCTTGTTGCGTTCGGCCAGGGCAAACAGCAGTTCGGGTTCCAGCGAACCTTCCAGGTGCAGGTGCAGTTCGGCCTTGGGCAGGGCGTTCAGCCAGTCGTACATAATTCTGTTCTCATCAGGTGCAATGGCGCCATTCTACAGATGCTCGTCGCAACAATTGATAAAACCTGACCAGGCGGTTCATTCCACCGCCTCCTGTTCCCGTCGATAAGCGTAGGTATCGGCGAAACGTGAGAGTAGGAACTGGGCGCAAGTGGTGGCCGGGTATTTCGCCGCCTGCTGTTCATCCTGGCATCCGGGCAGGCATTCGATGCGGGTATCGGGGTGCGGCTCGGCAAAGAATGGCATCGAGTAACGATCCACGCCCAATGGGCTGATCACCCTGTGCGGCGTTGACAGGTAACGGTCGTTGCTCCAGCGCGCCATCATGTCACCGAGATTGACCACGAACGTCCCTTCGATCGGCGGGGCATCGATCCATTCGCCTTTTACGTTCCTGACTTGCAAGCCACCGGCGGCATCCTGGTAGAGCAGGGTGATACAGCCGTAATCGGTGTGAGCGCCGGCGCCTTGTTGCTCCCGGGAAGTGGCGGTGTGTCGCGGCGGGTAGTGAATCATGCGCAATACGCTGACCGGTTCACGAAAGCGCGTGTCGAAAAAATCCCGCTCGATGCCGAGCGCCAACGTCATTGCCCGCAACAAGGTTTGCGCAAGTGCCTGCATGTCGACGTAGTGTTGCTCCATCAGCGCCTCCCAACCCGGCATCGATGGATGGCGGTTGGGGCCGCGCAACGGTTTTTCTGCCAGCACATCGGGATGGTCGAGCGGCAGGTGCAGGCCCATGTCGAAAGTTTCTTTCAGGTCGCTGGGTTTACTCGGGTCCAGTTGTTCGGTGGCAATAGCGCCATAGCCGCGATGGTGACGGGTCTGGGTGATATCGATCTTGAGCTTCTCGGCAGTTGGCATGGCGAAGAAACGCTTGGCGCTGTCGAGCACGGCGTCGATGCGCGCGGCGCTGATCGGGTGACCCTTGATGTAGAAAAAGCCCCATTCGCGGCAGGCGTGGTCGATTTGCTTTGCCACGGTTGCCCAGGCGCTTTGGTCGTCGGTGTAGAGCGGGGCGATGTCGATGATGGGAAGACTGTTCATACACAATCCTGAGAGCGTTGAAAATCCCTGTAGGAGCTGCCGCAGGCTGCGATCTTTTGATCTTGATCTGATAAAAAATCAAAAGATCGCAGCCTGCGGCAGCTCCTACACGGGGTGGGGTACTACTTGGGCATGTCCGCCTTCATGCCTTCCACGTAATAATTCATCGATGCCAGTTCCGTATTCGTCGCGCTGACACCCGCCGGTATTTTCTCGACCCCGGCCTGGTCCTTGATCGGCCCGGTAAACGGCTGCAACGTGCCGCTCTTGATGTCGGCGATGATCTGCTCCGCTTCAGTCTTCACCGCCGCCGGTACCAGGTCGCTGATCGGCAGTTCAACGGTGCCTTCCTTGAGGCCACCCCAGTAATCCTGGGTTTTCCAGCTGTGGTCGATCACGCTTTGGGTTGCTTGAAGGTAATGCGGCGCCCAGTCGTTGACGATGGAGGTCAGTACCGCCTTGGGGCCGAAGTGCGCCATGTCCGAAGCGTAGCCCACCGCATACACGCCGCGACGTTCAGCCGCCTGGATCGGCGCCGGGCTGTCGGTGTGCTGGAACACCACGTCCACGCCCTGGTCGATCAGCGCGTTGGCGGCATCGGCTTCCTTGCCCGGATCGAACCAGGAATTGACCCACACCACTTTGATTTCAGTGCCCGGGTTGTACTTGTTCAGGGCCAGTTGAATGGCGTTGATGTCGCGGATCACTTCCGGGATCGGGAACGAGGCGACGTAGCCGATCTTTTTGCTTTTGGTCATCTTTGCCGCAAGGAAACCGCCGACGTAGCGACCTTCATAAGTGCGCGCCAGGTAGGTGCCCAGGTTCTTGTCCTGCTTGTAGCCGGTGGCGTGTTCGAACGTCACATTGGGAAACTGTTTGGCGACCTTGAGTGTCGGGTTCATGTAGCCGAATGAGGTCGTGAAGATCAGGTCGTACTTGTCCTTGGCCATGTTGCGGATCACTCGCTCGGCGTCCGCGCCTTCGGCAACGTTTTCCACATAGTTGGTGGTGATTCGGTCGCCAAGCTTTTGCGCCAGTGCCTGGCGTCCCTGTTCATGCTGGTACGTCCAGCCGTGGTCACCGATAGGACCAATGTAGACAAAGCCTACTTTCAGTGGCTCAGCGGCAAAGGCGCCGAGGCTGATCCCGAGGCCGATGGCGGCGCACAGCAGTGTGTGCAGTGGACGTATTTGCATGAATTCGAACTCCCTTTTGTTGTGTGTGGAGAGGGTCAATGCAAAAGCCTGACCAACCGGACAACAAATGCCAGGGAAACCGTGTGATGGCTATCGCGAGCAGGCTCGCTCCCACATGGAAACGCGATTACCTGTGGGAGCGAGCCTGCTCGCGATGAGGGCTGCAAGGTCGAAAAAAGTGCATGACCTTAAAGAGGCGCCATCCACTGGTGCGCTAAGGTGAAACGAAACGTTATCGCCGCGTTGCAGTCAGTCGCATATCGCACCTCCTCGGCAAAAGGCCCGACATGCTCACGATTCTCAAGCAAGAAACCTTTCTGCTACTGGCCTTGATCGCCGCACTCGTGGCTTTCCCGCTGGAGCACTGGTTGCTGCACAGCGGCCAGGCGATCGCGCTGGCTGGCGGGCTGGTGCTGATCGCATTCATCGTCGCCGCCTCCATGCGTGTCGCCCATCAAGCCGAACTGCTCGCGGAAAAGGTCGGCGACCCTTACGGCACGATGATCCTGACCTTGGCCGCGGTGCTGGTGGAAGTGGTGATCCTGGCGATCATGATGAGCAACGAAGCGTCGGCTACGTTGGTGCGCGACACGATTTACTCAGCCGTCATGCTCGACATCAATGGCATCCTCGGCCTGGCGGCGTTGATGGGTGGGCTCAAGCATGGCGAACAGTCCTACAACGACGATTCGGCGCGCAGCTACAGCGTGATGATCCTGACCGCGATGGGTGTGTCGATGGTGGTGCCGGAGTTCATTCCCAAAGGCGACTGGAAGCTCTATTCGGCGTTCACCATTGGCGCGATGGTGGTGCTTTACGCCTTGTTCCTGCGGATGCAGGTCGGGCCGCACAGTTATTTTTTCAGCTACAGCTACCCGGAAAAACGCCGCAAGAAGGAACCGCTGGAGCAGGAGCCGGCACCGATCAGCCTGACATTGTCGATCGGCATCCTGGTGTTCGGTGTGGTGGTGATCGGTGCCCTGGCCGAAGTGATGTCCAAGACCCTCGACCTGGGGCTGGAAGGGACGGGCGCACCGCCGGTGATCACGGCGATTCTGGTGGCGGCCATTTCGGCTGCCCCGGAAATTCTGACGGCATTGCGCGCAGCATTGGCCAACCGCATGCAGTCGGTGGTCAACATCGCGTTGGGGGCGTCGCTGTCGACGGTGATCCTGACGGTGCCGGTGATGGAAGCAATGGCGCTCTATACCGGGCAGCCGTTCCAGATGGCGATGACCCCGGTGCAGACGGTGATGATCTTCATCACCCTGATCGTCAGTGCGATCAACCTCAACGATGGCGAAACCAACGCCATCGAAGGGATGACTCACTTTGTGCTGTTTGCGACGTTCATCATGTTGTCGTTGTTGGGTCTGTAGGAGCTGGCGCAGCCTGCGATCTTTTGATCTTGTTTTTTAGAAGCAAAATCAAAAGATCGCAGGCTGCGCCAGCTCCTACAGTGGATCGGTGTTGGGTCAGACGCCCGCGATCAACTGCCGAGCCGCCTGGCTGTGATCGGCAATCAATCCCTTCAGGTCCAGCCCCTCGACCTGCCCGTCGATCACTCGCCACTTGCCGCCGACCATCACCCGGTCCGCACGGTCCGCGCCGCACAAGAGCAGTGCCGATACCGGATCGTGGCTGCCGGAGAAGCGCAACTCGTCGAGTTTGAACAGCGCCAGGTCAGCTTGTTTGCCCACGGCGATTTCACCGATGTCGCTGCGCCCAAGCAAACTGGCCGAGCCTTTGGTCGCCCAGCCCAGTACGCGCTCTGGTGTGATTTTCTCGGCACCGTAGCGCAGACGCTGGATGTACAACGCCTGACGGGTTTCGAGCATCATGTTCGACGCATCGTTGGAGGCAGAACCGTCCACGCCAAGACCGAGCAACGCGCCGGCATCGGTCAGCTCGATGGTCGGGCAGATGCCGGAGGCCAGGCGCATGTTCGAGCTCGGGCAATGGCAAATACCCGTTCCGGCGGCGCCAAGGCGGGCGATTTCATCCGGGTTGAAGTGGATGCCGTGTGCCAGCCAGGTACGCGGTCCGAGCCAGCCGACGCTGTCCAGGTAATCGACGGTGCGCAGGCCAAAGCGCTGCAGGCAGAAATCTTCTTCGTCGAGGGTTTCCGCCAGGTGCGTGTGCAGGCGCACGTCGAGGTTGTTCGCCAGTTCGGCGCTGGCAGACATGATTTGCGGGGTGACGGAGAAGGGGGAGCAGGGCGCCAGGGCGATCTGGATTTGCGCGCCTTCGCCACGTTCGTGGTACTCGGCGATCAAGCGCTGGCTATCGGCTAGGATCACTTCACCTTCCTGCACGGTTTGCTGCGGCGGCAGGCCTCCGTCCTTTTCACCCAGGCTCATGGAGCCGCGCGTCAGCATGGCGCGCATGCCCAGTTCGCGAACGCTCTCGACTTGTACATCGATCGCATTTTCCAGGCCTTCGGGGAACAGGTAGTGGTGGTCGGCGGCCGTGGTGCAACCGGACAACAGCAGTTCAGCCAGGGCGACTTTGGTGGCGAGGGCGAGCTTTTCCGGTGTCAGGCGTGCCCAGACCGGGTACAGGGTTTTCAGCCACGGAAACAAAGGCTGGTTGACCACGGGTGCCCAGGCGCGGGTCAGGGTTTGATAGAAGTGGTGATGGGTGTTGATCAGCCCCGGCAGGATCACATGCTCGCGGGCATCGAATACTTCATTGCACGGCGCGGAGGGCTGTTGGCCGAGGCCAAGTACTTCGACGATCAGACCGTCTTGCAGCACCAGGCCGCCACGGGCGTCGAGGTCGTTGGCTGTAAAAATGGCGAGGGGATTTTTTAACCAGGTACGGGTCGCAGGCATGTTGGCCGGCTCCTCTGAAAGTTGGGTTCAGGGTTGCCAGCTCAGTGTTGCCCTGTCTGCTGATCCAGGGTCGCCGGGGAGGCGAGGTGCCAAGTTTTAATCAAAACGGTGTCGCGGGCAAGCCCGGTCCGACCAGACAACGTAAAACCCTTGCAGGAGCGAGCATGCTCGCGAAAAACGTCCAGACAACGCGGGCATCCAGAAAGCCCGCGTCATCTTTGGCGTCCATCGCGAGCAGGCTCGCTCCTACAGTGGACGGCGGTGGTTACCAGGGAATGGTTTCACCCCTGTAGTTGATGAAGTGATGCCCGCCCTTGCCGGCATACGCATTCACCTGGTCAATCAGTCCGCGTGTGCTGGTGTCCACATCGATGTCAGCACCTTCACCGCCCATGTCGGTTTTCACCCAGCCCGGATGCAGCGACAGTACGGTAAGGCTGGTTTCGCCCAACTGCGTGACGAAGCTGTTGGTCATGGAATTGAGTGCAGCCTTGCTGGCCTTGTACAGCGCCAGTTCCGGCGCGTCTGGCATGGTCACGCTGCCCAACACCGAACTCATGAAGGCCAGCACGCCGTTGTCCGGGCGGATTTGCCCTACAAAGCGTTGCGCCAGGTTGATCGGCGCAACGGCATTGGTGAAGAACAGTTGGCCAACCTCGGCCAGGGTCGCGCCGCCGTTTGGTGTCTGCACCTCAGGGCCTTTCACCCCGGCGTTGACGAACAGCAGGTCAAACACTTCGTCCTTGAGTTTCTGGCTCAGCATGATCACCGCTTGCTGATCGTCCATGTCGAGTTTCTCGATCCGCACCTTGCCCAATGCCTTGAGGGCCTCGGCGTTTTGCGGATTGCGCACAGTGGCGGTCACTTGCCAGCCGTCGGCAAGCAGGGTTTTCACCAGGCCGAGGCCAAGGCCGCGGGAGGCACCGATGATCAGTGCGGTTCTGGACATGTGTGGCTTCCTTGAGGTTCAGGGACGTGGATTCAATGGACAATCTTGTCCAAGCCGTTGTTGCAACTCATCGCGCAATGCGCCCAGTTCGGACATGCGCGCTTCGATCAGTTTGAGCTTGTCTTGCAGCAATCGTGTGATGGCACTGTCCGGATCGGGCGACTGCCAGATGGCGCCGACGCTGTGGCCGATCTCGCCGAAGTTAAAGCCCAGCCGTTGAGCGGTCTTGATGTACTGCACCAGCTGCACCCTGTCTGCCGGGTCGCGGCTGACGGCGCTGGCCTGGGCTAATTCACCGATGCGCATCATCACGTATCTTCGAGGGCTTGACCCTGGAGCATACTCCAGGCTTTAGCCTGGTTGCTCCCGGAAATTGATGGAGCAATATCGATGTGGACTTCAATGCAATATCGCCGCTTGGTTCGCGGCAGTGCCTGGTATGACCTGATCGTTATGGCAGCGTTTGCCACGCCATGGAGTTTTGCCGCGGTGCACGGGCTTTTGTTGAGCTTGAGCCAGGCTTTCAATCTATCAGGCGAGCTACCGCCGTTCGAACCGATGCACGTGTTGATGGCGAATCTATTGGGCTCGATAGTCTGCGTGTGGGCGGTGCTGCGCATTCGTGATCCGCAGCAGGTTTATGGGCGGTATGACGCCGTGGCCAGATTCCTGTTCTCGGCTTGGCAGGCTTATGCCCTGATCCATGGTGTGAGTTCGCTGCTGGTGATTTTTCTGGTGTTTGAATTGATGTGGGGCATTGCTCAAGTGTTGCCAGTGCGGGCCTCTTCGCGGGCAAGCCCGCTCCCACAGGGACTGCGCCAGACACATTAATAGCGGCGCACGCGCATATGTGGGAGCGGGCTTGCCCGCGAAGAGGCCAGACCAGACAACTGCTAATGCCCAGCCTGCCACGGCTGCCCCAATGAAACCGGCGCATACAATCGTGTGCGCACCTTGTCCCGGGACAGCAGCACCAGCACCACAATGGTCGCCACATACGGCAGCATCGCCAGCAAACTCGATGGAATCGCCAGCCCCAGCCCTTGCGCCACCAGGTGCAGGATGCTGGCGAGTCCGAACAGGTACGCGCCCAGCAGCAAGCGCCATACCCGCCAACTGGCGAATACCACCAGCGCCAGGGCAATCCAGCCGCGGCCGGCGCTCATGTTTTCCGCCCACATCGGTGTGTAGGCCAGCGATAGGTACGCGCCGGCAAGTCCCGCCATCGCGCCGCCAAACAACACCGCCAATGCGCGCACGGCCAACACCGGCAAACCCATTGCGCTGGCCGCATCCGGGTTTTCCCCGACCGCCTGGATGATCAGCCCGACGCGGGTCTGCAGCGTCACCCAGGCCACCAGCGCAAACAGCGCGAATGACAGGTACACCAGCAGATCCTGGGCGAACAGCATCCGTCCGATCAGCGGTATCTCGCTCAAATAAGGGAGTGCCACCGGCTCGAAGCCCGTTAGCGGTTTGCCAACCCACGCCGCACCGACAAAGCTCGACAACCCCACGCCGAAGATCGTCAGGGCCAGCCCCGTGGCGACCTGGTTGGCATTGAAGACCAGCGCCACCAGAGCGAACAACGATGACAACAGCATCCCGGCGAACATCGCCAGCAATACGCCGAGCCACAGGTTGCCGGTGCTGAACGCGATGATGAACCCCATCACCGCGCCAAACAGCATCATCCCTTCCTGGCCCAGATTGAGTACGCCGCTTTTCTCGCAGACCAGTTCGCCCAGCGCCACCAGCAACAGCGGTGTACCGCAGCGAACCATGGCGTAGAAAATGTTACTCAGCAGATCGATATCCATCACAGGGCCCCTACTTGTTGTTGTACGGCAGTGGCGAGTGCACGGCGTTTCCTGCGCAGGTTCAAGCGGGGGCGGTAGAGAATCAGCACATCACAGGCCAGCAGGAAAAACAGCATCATCCCCTGGAACAGTTGGGTGATCGCTTGCGGCAGGTTCAAGCTCATTTGCGCACTCTCGCCACCGATGTAAAGCAACGCCATCAACAAGCTGGAAACGAGAATGCCAACCGGGTTCAAGCGCCCGAGAAACGCTACGGTGATCGCTGCGTAGCCGTAGCCCGGGGACACTTGCGGTACCAATTGCCCGATCGGCCCGGTCACCTCACATGCACCCGCCAAGCCCGCGAGGCCACCGCTGACCAACAGCACCAGCCAGACCAGGCGTTTTTCTCGAAAGCCGGCGAAGCCAGCCGCGCGCTTGTCCAGCCCAAGCACTTTGATCTGGAACCCGACGAAGCTTTTGTGCAACAGCACCCACACCGCCACCAGGGCGAGCAGGGCGAAGTACACGCCTGCGTGAATTCGACCGTCTTCCATTAACAGTGGCAAGCGGCTGGCGTCACCGAACATCGCCGACTGCGGAAAATTGAAACCCTGCGGATCTTTCAGCGGACCGTGGACGCAATACAACAGCAGGTTCAACGCGATGTAGTTGAGCATGATGCTGGTGAGGATTTCATTGGCGTTGAAGCGAGTTCGCAACCACGCTGTCAGCCCTGCCCACGCGGCACCGGCCAGGGTTCCGGCAAGCAGGATCACGAACAGTGCCCAGCGGCTTTGCACCTCGATGAAGTTCACCGCCAGCACGCTGCCGGCCAAGGCGCCGAGCAGCAGTTGGCCTTCGGCGCCGATGTTCCAGATCCGCGCCTGGTAGGCAACGGCCAGGCCCAGCGCGCAGAGCAGAATTGGTAACGCTTTGACCAGCCACTCGGAGAGCCCGTACAGGTCGCTGATCGGCGCGACCAACAGCGTATGCAAAGTCAGCAATGGATCGTGGCCCAAGGCGATAAACAGCAATGAGCCACTGCCCAGGGTCAGGGCCGCCGCCAACAACGGCGAGCACCACAGCATCAGGCTCGATTGCTGGCCACGTGGTTCAAGAGAAAGCAGCATGTGAACTCCGTTAGCGTGTGGCGTAGGCGGGCAATTGAGGGGCGTCGAACTGGCCGGCCATCCAGCCACCGACATCGGTCAGGCGAGTGTCGACTGTGGCCTTGAGCGGTGATAACTGGCCGCTGCACAAGGCGCCGAGGCGGTCGCTGATCTGGAACAATTCTTCGAGGTCTTCGGAAATCACCAGGATTGCCGCGCCGGCATCGCGCAGAGCAATTAGCGCCCGGTGAATGGTCGCGGCCGCGCCGACATCCACGCCCCAGGTCGGGTGCGCAGCCACCAGCAATTTCGGTTGTTGAAGTATTTCCCGGCCCAGAATGAATTTCTGCAAGTTACCGCCAGATAGGCTGCGGGCTGGTGCATGGGGGCCGGAAGTCTTGACCCCGAAGCGGCGAATGATCTCTTGCGCGAGCGCCTGGACCTTGCTGCGCTGGATCAGCCCCTTGCTCACCAGACCGTGCTGGAATGCGCTGAGCAGGGCGTTGTCCGCCAGGCTCAGATCCGGCACGGCGCCATGCCCCAGTCGTTCGGCCGGAACGAAAGCCATTCCGCGTTGGCGACGGGCATCGGCACGTAGATGCGCAACCGGTTCGCCGCCAAAGCTGATGGTTGCAGCCTCATTGCGGCTCAGTCGTTCTTCGCCGCTGAGCAACGCCAGCAGCTCGTCCTGACCATTGCCGGCGACACCGGCGATGCCGACGATTTCACCGCTGCGCACGGCAAGGTCGATGGCCTTGAGCGAGCAACCGAACGGGTCCGGGTTGTGCCACGACAAACCTTGTATGTTCAAAAAAACATCGCTGCCGGCCACCTTCGTGTAATCGTCGATCAACTCCGCCGCTTCGCCAACCATCAGGCACGCCAGTTGCCGATCCGAGTAGTCGGCCGGTACGCAATGCCCGGCGACTCGCCCGCCGCGCAACACGGTAGCGCTGTGGCAAAGCGCGCGCACTTCGGCGAGTTTGTGGCTGATGAACAAAATGCTGCAGCCCTCGGCGGCCAGTCGACGCAGGGTCACGAACAAGTCCTCGGCCTCCTGCGGAGTCAGCACCGAGGTCGGTTCGTCGAGAATCAACAAGCGGATGTCCTGCATCAGGCAGCGAATAATTTCCACCCGTTGCCGTTCGCCGATGGACAGGCTGTGCACCAGTCGCTGCGGCTCCAGCGACATGCCGTAGCGTTGTGACACATCATCAATCTTGCGTTCAAGCTGGCTGGGCGAGCCTGCCGCCGCCCCCATGGCCAGTGCGATGTTCTGCGCCACGCTCAGGGTTTCGAACAGCGAGAAGTGCTGGAACACCATGCCGATCCCCAGTTCGCGAGCCTGGGCCGGATTGCGCAGGTTCACGGGCTGGCCATGCCAGAAAATCTCGCCAGCATCGGCATGGACGACGCCGTAGATGATTTTCATCAAGGTGCTTTTGCCGGCACCGTTTTCGCCGAGCAACGCGTGGATTTCACCGGGGGCGATAGTCAGGTCGATGGCATCGTTGGCCAGGCAGCCGGGGTAGCGTTTACTGATGTTGCTCAGTTGCAGACGGGGCGTTGGATCGGCGGTGGGCATGACAGGCTCGATTCGATTGAATTGATGCCTTTGGATAAAGCAATTTTCTGGCCATCAGGTCAGGAAATATTCTGGAAGTCCTTGTGTCAGGGCATTGCGCTCGCTGCCGTGTTGGGGTTGATCGCGAAGCAGGCACCACTTGAGTGCAACACCGTTGATCCGCTCCCGTTTTGCGCATCTGCCTTTGATCAAAAAATGAGCACATGACCGCAAGCCATGCCCGATATGCAGCCGCGCCAGCCATGAACGGGTTATCCACAGATTGTTCCACAGTATTTGTGCGCAAGCTCAAAGGGTGGGCATAAGCGCGGGGCGGCTTTCTTCTAAAAGTGCTAAACCAACCTAACTGATTGTTTTCATTTGTATTTAGCAGTTTTAAAGAGGAAATGGACGAAAAATGAGCAAAGCCCGCAAAGCCGCATGACAGAAGGGTTACAGCGGTATGTGCTCAGGTTATCCACAGGCGGGTGCACAGCAGATGTGGGCAACTAGGCGATAAGTGCAAAAAGCGCAGTGCTCCAAAAGATCGCAGCTTGCGGCAGCTCCTACACGGGATAGCGTTCTCCCTGTAGAAGCTGCCGCAGGCCGCGATCTTTTGATCTTGCTAGCGCTGCAACAAAATCCGTCCACGACTTAAGTCGGCGAGTAGAGATTGCAATGTGGCGATCTGCCCGGCACCCACCGCCAACTGCAATTCAACGCCATTGGCCGTGAAATCCTCCTGCACCACCAGTGCGTCGAGTTCCGCGACGCGCAGCTTGACCAACGCCAGCTCACTGAACGCACAAGCGCATCGCACCGGCACCCGACTGATCAACTCAACCTTTGGCGCCGCTTGCAGGCACTTGTTGGCACCGCCGCCATAGGCCCGGGCCAGTCCGCCGGTGCCCAGTTGAATGCCGCCATACCAGCGAATGACCAGCACGACGACCTGATCGCAATCCTGGGCCTCGATGGCCGCCAGAATCGGTCGGCCAGCCGTGCCGCCAGGCTCGCCGTCGTCGGTACTGCGGTATTGATCGCCGAGCTTCCACGCCCAGCAATTGTGCGTAGCGTTTGGATCGCTGTGTTGGGCGATGAAGGCCTGGGCGTCGGCGGGGCTGCCGATCGGCGCGGCAAAAGTGATGAAGCGGCTTTTGCGAATCTCTTCGCGGTATTCGCAAAAGTCGCTGAGGGTAAAAGGCATAGTGGTCTTAGAGGGAAGGTGTCAGGCCGCAGCCTTTGAGAATGATACGGATCAGATTGTTGCCGGCGTCTTCCATGTCCTGCTTGGTCAGCTTGCTGCGTCCGCTGACCCGGCAGATCTGCGTGGCGAAGTCGGCGTAATGCTGGGTGCTGCCCCACAGCAGGAAAATCAGGTGTACCGGGTCGACCGGGTCCATTTTGCCAGCGTCAATCCACGCCTGGAACACCGCTGCACGGCCTTGGAACCAGGTGCGATAGTCCTGGTTGAAATATTCGGTCAGGCATTCGCCGCCACTGATGACCTCCATGGCGAAGATTCGGGACGCTTGCGGCTGGCGCCGGGAAAACTCCATCTTCGCGCGGATATAGCGGGTCAGGGCTTCGGCGGGGTCGTCTTGCGCGGTCAGGGTATTGAAGGTGCTGTCCCACAACTCGATGATGTTGCTCAGCACCGCCACATACAAACCGAGTTTGTTGGTGAAGTAATAATGCAGGTTCGCTTTGGGCAAGCCGGCATTCAGGGCAATGGTGTTCATGCTGGTGCCCTTGAACCCGTGACGGGCGAACTCGTCCTCGGCGGCCTTGATGATGGTCTCTTCGTTTTTCTGACGAATGCGGCTGGCGGGCTTGCCGCTGTGAGCTGGGACTTCAAAGGTCATGGGCACTTCCGATCAAGAGGGGTTGCGGGCCTTGACGTTGATAGCGCACCCACAGGTTCCAGACAAGTCCCGTTAAGAAAAACCCCTGTCAGCGTGTCGCGGCCAGGCTCTCCAGGAAGCTTTCCAGCACCAGGTGCGGACGACGCCCCTTACGCGTGACCGAGGCAAGACTCAGGTCATAAAAACGCGTCTTGGCCTTCAGCGCCCGCAAGCGTCCCTGTTGCACCCAAAGACTCGCATAGTGATCCGGCAGATAACCGATATAGCGCCCGGTCAGGATCAGAAAGGCCATGCCTTCACGATCCGATGCGCTGGCGGTGCAATTGAGCGCTTGATAATGAGCCTGGATGTCCGCCGGCAAACGGAAGGTCGGGGCAATCGCGTCCTGGCTATTGAGGCGTGCATCGTCCAGTTGCCTGTCATCGACATAAAACAGCGGGTGGCCCACCGCGCAATACAGCAGCGAGCGTTCGCTGTAGAGCGGTTGATACTCCAGCCCGGACAGCGCACTCGCCTGTGGCACCACACCGACGTGCAGTCGACCGTCGAGGACGCCTTGCTCCACTTCGTTGGGCGCGATCATCCGGATCTGAATCTGCACATCCGGTCCGCGTTCCTTCAATTGCGCCAGGGCATGGGTAATGCGCATGTGCGGCAGCGTCACCAGGTTGTCTGTCAGGCCAATGGTCAACTCGCCGCGCAGATGTTGGTGCAGGCCGTTGACCTCGGTGCGGAAACTTTCCAGTGCGCTCAATAGTTGCAACGCCGACTGATAAACCTCGCGACCTTCTTCGGTCAGGGAAAATCCGGCACGCCCGCGTTGGCACAGACGCAAACCCAGGCGCTGTTCCAGGTCACTCATTTGCTGGCTGATCGCTGATCGACCGATGCCGAGCACGCTTTCAGCCGCGGAGAAGCCGCCGCATTCGACCACGCTGCGAAAGATCCGCAGCAGACGGATATCGAAGTCGCTGACTTGTGCCAGTGGATCGGGACGACGGCTGCTCATGCGCTTACTCGATAGTTTAGTGAGGGGCTGACTGAAGGTTACAAAAGTTGGATTTCACCGACTTTATCCCCGTGGCAACTTAGCTGCAACAGCGGTTTTTAATCCCTACGCGCTTATTGCCTTGCGAGGTTTCACCCATGAACTTGCCTGAAAACGCCCCGACATCCCTGGCCAGCCAGCTCAAGCTCGATGCCCACTGGATGCCGTACACCGCCAACCGTAACTTTCAGCGCGATCCACGCTTGATCGTTGGCGCCGAGGGCAGTTGGCTGGTCGACGACAAGGGCCGCAAAGTCTATGACTCGCTGTCTGGCCTGTGGACCTGCGGCGCCGGGCACACCCGCAAGGAAATCCAGGAGGCGGTGGCCAAGCAACTGGGTACCCTCGACTACTCGCCGGGCTTTCAGTACGGCCATCCGCTGTCGTTCCAGCTGGCGGAAAAGATCACCGACCTGACGCCGGGCAACCTGAACCACGTGTTCTTCACCGACTCCGGTTCCGAGTGCGCCGACACGGCGGTGAAAATGGTGCGAGCCTACTGGCGCCTCAAAGGCCAGTCGACCAAGACCAAGATGATCGGCCGTGCCCGTGGCTATCACGGCGTGAACATCGCCGGCACCAGCCTCGGTGGCGTGAACGGCAACCGCAAGCTCTTCGGCCAGGCGATGATGGACGTCGATCACCTGCCGCACACCTTGTTGGCCAGCAATGCGTTCTCCCGTGGCATGCCGGAGCAGGGCGGTATCGCCCTGGCTGACGAACTGCTCAAGCTGATCGAGTTGCACGATGCCTCGAACATCGCGGCGGTGTTCGTCGAGCCCATGGCCGGTTCCGCTGGCGTACTGGTGCCGCCACAGGGTTACCTCAAGCGCCTGCGCGAGATCTGTGATCAGCACAGCATCCTGCTGGTGTTTGACGAAGTGATCACCGGTTTCGGCCGTACCGGCAACATGTTCGGTGCCGACACCTTTGGCGTTACCCCAGACCTGATGTGCATCGCCAAGCAAGTCACCAACGGTGCGATCCCGATGGGCGCGGTGATTGCCAGCTCCGAGATCTACCAGACCTTCATGAATCAGCCGACGCCTGAATACGCGGTGGAATTCCCCCACGGCTATACCTATTCCGCGCACCCGGTGGCGTGCGCAGCGGGCCTGGCAGCACTCGACCTGCTGCAAAAGGAAAACCTGGTACAGAGCGTCGCCGAAGTCGCACCGCATTTCGAAAACGCGCTGCATGGCCTAAAGGGCACCAAGAACATCATCGACATCCGTAACTTTGGCCTGGCGGGGGCGATCCAGATCGCGCCACGTGACGGCGACGCCATCGTGCGCCCGTTCGAAGCGGGCATGGCCTTGTGGAAAGCAGGTTTCTACGTGCGTTTCGGCGGCGACACCCTGCAGTTCGGCCCAACGTTCAACAGCAAGCCGCAGGACCTGGATCGTCTGTTCGACGCGGTCGGCGAAGTGCTGGGCAAGATCGACTGATTTCTTCTTCTATATACCTACAAGAAACGGGTGCGCGATTTGGGCGCGCCTGTGGACAACTTTTCAGGAGCTTCCATGAGCGTTATTCCGCATTTGATCAATGGCGAACTGGTCACCGAGAACGGTCGCGCGGTTGATGTGTTCAACCCGTCCACCGGTCAGGCTATCCACAAACTGCCGCTGGCCACCCGCGAAACCATCCAGAGCGCAATTGATGCCGCGAAGGCTGCATTCCCGGCTTGGCGCAACACGCCGCCGGCCAAACGTGCCCAAGTAATGTTCCGCTTCAAGCAACTGCTGGAGCAGAACGAAGCGCGTATTGCTCAATTGATCAGCGAAGAACACGGCAAGACGCTGGAAGACGCGGCAGGTGAGCTGAAGCGCGGTATCGAGAACGTCGAGTTCGCTTGCGCGGCACCGGAAATCCTCAAGGGCGAATACAGCCGCAACGTCGGCCCGAATATCGATGCATGGTCCGACTTCCAGCCGTTGGGTGTTGTGGCCGGTATCACGCCGTTCAACTTCCCGGCCATGGTGCCGCTGTGGATGTACCCGCTGGCGATCGTTTGCGGCAACTGCTTCATCCTCAAGCCGTCCGAGCGTGACCCAAGTTCTACGCTGCTGATCGCGCAATTGCTGCTGGAGGCTGGTCTGCCTAAAGGCGTGCTGAGTGTGGTGCACGGTGACAAGACGGCGGTGGACGCTTTGATCGAGGCACCGGAAGTCAAGGCGCTGAGCTTCGTCGGTTCTACGCCGATCGCCGAATACATCTATAGCGAAGGTACCAAGCGCGGCAAGCGCGTGCAGGCCTTGGGCGGGGCGAAGAACCACGCGGTGCTGATGCCGGATGCAGACCTGGACAACGCCGTCAGCGCACTGATGGGCGCGGCCTACGGTTCTTGCGGCGAGCGTTGCATGGCGATCTCGGTAGCCGTGTGCGTCGGCGACCAGGTGGCGGACGCGTTGGTTGCCAAGCTGGTGCCGCAGATCAAGGCACTAAAAATCGGTGCAGGTACCAGCTGCGGCCTGGACATGGGCCCACTGGTGACTGGCCAGGCACGCGACAAGGTCAGCGGTTATGTAGAAGACGGCGTAGCCGCCGGTGCGACACTGGTGGTGGATGGCCGTGGCTTGACCGTTGATGGTCACGAGGAAGGTTTCTTCCTGGGCGGTTGCCTGTTCGACAACGTCACGCCAGAAATGCGTATCTATAAGGAGGAGATCTTCGGGCCAGTGCTGTGCGTCGTACGGGTCAACAGCCTGGAAGAAGCGATGCAGCTGATCAACGATCACGAGTATGGCAACGGCACCTGCATCTTCACCCGTGACGGAGAAGCGGCACGCTTGTTCTGCGACGAGATCGAAGTGGGCATGGTCGGCGTCAACGTACCGCTGCCGGTGCCGGTGGCTTACCACAGCTTTGGTGGTTGGAAACGTTCGCTGTTCGGTGACCTGCATGCGTACGGTCCGGATGGTGTGCGTTTCTACACCCGTCGCAAGGCCATCACTCAACGCTGGCCGCAGCGTGCGAGCCATGAAGCTTCGCAGTTCGCTTTCCCTAGCTTGTAAGTAGAAGGGTAAAGAAGGCCGACCCATAGGGTCGGCCTTTTGTTTTGTGGGCTTTTATACCTATATGACAGTTTTGTGAAAATAGCGGTTGACCGCAGATTCTGGAAGCCTATAATTCGCCCCACTTCCGGCGCAGTCGAAACGGAAAACTCCTTGGTAAACAATGAGTTACGAAGTTTTCGGCAGCAGGTTGCTTCAGTTCATCGAAGTGCCAAGGAGGTTGAAAAAGAGGTGTTGACAGCAGCGTGTAACGCTGTAGAATTCGCCTCCCGCTGATGAGAGATCTGAAGCGCAAGTGGTTGAAGTTGTTAAGGTTTCCTTGAAAGCTTCTGAAAAATATCACT